>NZ_JAHHPQ010000119.1:0-9780 GCF_024606245.1 Endozoicomonas sp. SESOKO2 | reverse complement strand
CCTCTATACCCCGTTTACAGTTGCTCAATCATCAATACCTGCGCAGGGGGTTATTGCCTGAGCAGCAGTGGTGATCTTGAACAACAGCTGCGAACCGGAGAGCTTCTGGCTATCAGAGAAACCGGCAAGAAAAACTGGCTACGGGCCGCAGTACGCTGGGTTCAGGTGAATGATAAAAAAGATCTGCTCATGGGTTTGGAGCTTCTGTCTGCCTCAACAAAACCTTGTGCGCTCACACCTCTGAAAAAAAACATGGACACCACTCACTATCAGAGAGCGTTCCTTTTACCAATCATGCCGCCTGTGAATGATATGCCCACCTTGATAACGCCCAGGATGTCCTTCAAAAGTGGACTGAAATTCACTCTGCTCCAGGGAGACAAGATCCGAAAAGGGCAACTGCTGGAATGCATCTCCAGCTCACCGGGCTATAGACAGTTCAAGTTTCGACTGCTGGAAGATCAGTATTAAGTCTTCATTTTACACAAAGGTATTTCTACAAACTGAATACTTCTTACTACAGACTAATCACTTCTATAATCCTTTGATTAAACCCTGAAGATCGAAGCAAGGCAGTCAGGTGTTCAACAACCATTCTTTGACGTATTCTCTACTTTTCATCTGCCTTCTGACAGGCTGCACCACCACTCGGGAGGTCATGGAATCCTGGCAAAGTCACCACATAGAAGAAGTGGTCGGTAACTGGGGAGCCCCCAGCTCCACGCTGCAACTGAAAGGTGGTAAGAAAGTTTATAGCTGGGTCTCTAACTGGGGCTCAGCCTACCTGATGAGCACTTGTCGCCAGTCGTTTACTACTTCCTCCAAAGGCATCGTTTATAAATGGCGATACACTGGTTGCCCATACTGGCAATCAATATCAATGGATAAAATTAATACAATGCCATCGGACTTGGCAGACAACTAAAGCGTTTACGCAAAGAACACGCAAACCCGGAACCACAAGCATTTACTCAATATTCTGTATCTGCTCCCGCATCTGCTCAATCAGCACCTTAAGGTTGACAGCACTTTGTGTCAGACCTGCGTTAATGGATTTTGAGGACAGCGTGTTGGCTTCCCGGTTGAGTTCCTGCATCAAAAAATCAAGACGGCGCCCGATAGCCCCTTTCTTGCCCAGAGTGTGTTTAACTTCAGAAATGTGGGCAGATAAACGATCCAGCTCTTCATCAACGTCCATTTTCTGTGCCAGAATCACCAGCTCCTGTTCCAGTCGATCCGGCTCCAGCTCAGCCCTGGCTTCGTTGAGACGATCCATGATTTTTTGTCTTTGGGATTCCAGCAAATCAGGGAGAATAGAGCGCACGCTTTCTACTTCTTCGGTGACACCTTCCAGCCTTAACCGGATGAATTTCTCCAGCTCGGCCCCCTCTCTGCGACGGGAGTCCGACAGCTGTAACAGGGCTCCTTCAAACGCTTTGACAGCTGCCCCATGAACCGGAGTCATGTTGGTCTCTTCATTATCCATAATGCCGGGCCATTGCAGGACTTCCAGAGGATTCACGCCGGAAGCATTGATGAAATAGGTTTCAACTTTGTTCACCACAGATTGCAGAGCTTCCAGGACCGATTCATTGACGTTCAGTTGCTGCTGACCTTCCGCCAGTTGCAACTTCAATGAACATTCTACCTTGCCCCTGTGCAAGTGCTTTCTCAATGCCTCTCGCAATGCGGGTTCTAATTCCCTGACAGCTTCTGGCAGACGAAAATGAGGCTCCAGGTAGCGATGGTTGACTGAACGAATTTCCCACACCAGGCTGCCCCAGCCCTCCTGGACCTGAGTACGGGCAAACGCCGTCATACTGGAAGTCATAAGTTTCCCTATTAAAAGAACAGCCAGCCACAATGGCTGAGCATGAGTAGTGTACGAAAAAGTTTGCAATCTGGTGCTGCAGGATACATCAACAGCAAGCAGTATCAAGCTTCGGTGAGCTTTCGGCCGTCCGTGGTTATTTTATGGCAAACATAGAGCCCTCGGCCTGCCTTGGTTATAATTCCGCTTTTAACATTCTCGGCGGTAGAAGGTAAGACCATGCGGCGTCCCAGTGGAAGAACTGCAGATCAGTTACGCAACATTAAAATCACTCGTGAGTACACCATGCACGCTGAAGGATCAGTGCTGGTTGAGTTTGGCAACACCAAGGTAATCTGCACCGCGTCTGTCGACAGGTCAGTTCCCCGATTTCTGAAAGGTTCCGGACAAGGCTGGGTGACCGCCGAATACGGTATGCTGCCCCGTTCAACCACAGACCGGATGGGTCGCGAAGCTGCCAGAGGCAAGCAGGGTGGCCGCACTCTGGAAATCCAGCGCCTTATTGGCCGCTCCCTGCGCGCTGCTGTTGATCTGAAAAAACTGGGTGAGAACACCATCACCATTGACTGTGATGTGATCCAGGCAGACGGTGGTACCCGCACAGCTTCTATTACCGGTGCCTGCGTAGCTCTGGTTGATGCTATTCGACATATGCAAAGGAAAAAGATCATCAAGAATGATCCATTCCTCCAACTGATTGCTTCTGTTTCTGTAGGTATTTATCAGGGTAGTCCGGTTCTGGACCTGGATTATCCAGAGGACTCCAACGCTGAAACCGATATGAACGTCGTCATGACAGAAGAGGGTGGTTTCATTGAGATTCAGGGTACCGCTGAAACAGCACCCTTCAGTCAAAACGAGATGACAGCCATGTTAGCCCTGGCTAAAGCAGGCATTGATGATCTGGTTAATCTGCAAAAAGAGGCTCTGGCAGAATAAACCGCCTGATCCAGACCGCTTGCCGGTCTGGCATCGCCGGATGAAACGTAGGAATAGGGATAACCGAGAGCCTGTCAGCTATCGGTTAAAAGAAAGTGCAGATCAGCTCTCCAATTCCCAGTCAAAGTCGATGATAACCGGAGCATGACTGGAGAAAGTCTGGTTTTTGTAGATGCCGCCATTCAATACACAGTGACGCATTCCGGCCGTGATGATCTGATAATCAATACGCATGCCCAGATTGTCTTGACGCAGAAAATCATCTTGCCACCAGCTGTATTTGCCAGACTCACGATCTACTTCACGATAGGCATCAAAGAAGCCCATATCACCCAGCAAGCCTTCCATCCAGCCGCGTTCGGCAGGCTGAAAACCGGAAACTTCTTCAGAATCGCGCCAGTTGGCCACATCAATCTTGCGATGAGCAATGTTCCAGGTACCCGCCATAATGAATTCACGGCGCTTGCGACGCTGCTTATTCAGGTGATGGGAGTAATTGTCCAGAAAGCGATACTTGAAATTCTGGCTGTTAGCATCATGACCTTCAGGCACATACATGCTGGCGATACTGATCTTATCAAAGTCGGCCTGGATATAACGCCCTGTTTCATCCGCCTCGGGAAAACCAAGGCCGCTGATAATGGCTTTGGGCGACTGACGTGTATACATAGCTACACCGCCAGAATCTTTCCTGTCATAGCCACCATATGCATAACAGAAATATTCATTGAGCTGATACCGGTCTTCTTCCATTGCAAACTCATCCTCACGAATGTCCTGCAAACAGATAACATCGGCATCCTGGTCCATTAACCAGTCAAAAAGGCCTTTTTCACGCGCGTTTTTTATGCCTTCGCAATTAAAGCTGATAACTCTCATTATTGACTACACCTTGCCTTGACCAGACCTGGCCCGGCATAAAGCAAAACACCTGATTGGGCTGTCGACTTAAGTCAACAGTCGTTAAAACAGGCTTCATCCTGCATCTCTCTCACGCCAATGAGGGTGTCGACTCACAACCTGGATAGCCACAAGCCGCTCTTCAACCAGAGCGTCACTTCCCGGAGTCGGGACCAGCTTTAAACCGCCCTGATTAAACCCTGGAAATAACTTAATAGTTACAAGAGCTGCATTTCCACGGTAAAAGTTCAACTACACAGAGTACAGGAAAAGAGGGAATTTTAACTGACGGATGATACAGGGTTGTCGCCGATATGTTTATCCGCATAAATGCTGCCCCGGCTTCTCAAAAGCTCAGAACAGGGTACTGCCGTTAGTCATCAAAACATTATTTTGATTTTTTCTCTTCTAAAGACACTACCTTCGAGAATAGCTGCACCGATGGATAATTGGCAAAGGTATTTTACAAATTGAAGTTTCCCATACAGTTTGCTGACCTTCTTATCATAGACTTACTGCAGATTTACACGACTAATGACGTAAGACCGGATTTCAAAAGGTTCCGATCCATTAGTCAGAGCTTTATAAAAACTTCATACCAGCCAATCGTTCGTTCTACTGCATATTACTCCAGTAAATCCAACTTTATCTGGTAAAAATCATTTCGGAGCCTGCATGTGAGAAATTTTCACGGTAAAATACAGCTATCTTTTTTACGAATAAGCACTTGATAGATCATGCTCGATTATCAGAGAGAGTTTCTGGACTTCGCCTTACAGGAACAAGTCATTCGCTTCGGTGAGTTTACCCTAAAATCAGGCAGAAAATCGCCCTACTTCTTTAATGCCGGTCTTTTCAATACCGGTGAAGCCATCAGCAAAATGGGTCAGTTCTACGCCCATGCCCTGGTCAATTCCGGCATCGAGTACGATATTCTTTTTGGCCCGGCCTACAAGGGTATCCCTCTCGCCACCACGACTGCTGTAGCATTGTCTGAGCATCACAACCTCAATACGCCCTTGTGTTTCAACCGCAAGGAAATCAAAGATCATGGAGAGGGGGGCAATATTGTCGGCGCACCGCTTGAAGGTCGTGTCATCATTGTGGATGACGTGATCACAGCGGGAACTGCTGTGCGAGAAGTCATGGAAATTATCGACCAGAGCCCTGCCAGTCCGGCCGGAGTCATGATTGCCCTGGACCGTCAGGAAAAAGGCAAGGGCGAACTGTCGGCTATTCAGGAAGTTGAGAGAGATTTTGCCATTCCCGTGGTCAGCATTGTCACACTTAATGACCTTCTGTCGTATGCTGAGGAGAACAAAGACATAAAAATGTATGCCACCGCCATCAGGGAATACAGAGAACGCTACGGGGTCTGAAATCAGCTCAAGAGGCTTGCCCTGCAAGCCTCGGGAACCCAAGGCTCAGGCTTTTACGCATAACGCTCACCTGAAGACTATCGTTTCCAGCACTTCCCATTGCCCGAGCCACTGCTCAGTTGGCTTTCGCTTGAACTCACTGCGCACATACTGGCAAATACGTCCTTCAACAATGGAAAGCAGCATATTAGCCATAGCACCCGGGGTGACTTGGGGTCTCAGTCCCTCATTGAGTTCAGCACCTCTGAGGACTTGCTTGATCTGGGTTTCCAGCCGGTCAAACAGTCTGAAAACTCTTTGTCTCAGGCGATCAGGCTCTCCGGCCAGAGCATCACCAGTAAGAATACGGGTTAAGCCAGGGTTTTTCTCACAGAAACCGAGCAGAAGTTGCAGAATCTTGCCACATCGCTGCAAAGCCCGCTGCTCTTCTTCCAATATCAGATTAACCCTTGAGAACAAAGTGTCTTCTATAAACTCTATCAGGCCTTCAAACATTTTGGCCTTACTGGGAAAGTGGCGGTAGAGCGCTGCTTCAGACACCCCCACTTCTTTGGCCAGAGATGAGGTGGTAATCCTCTCTCCGGGGGCATTTTCCAGCATATGGGCCAGTGCCTGCAGAATTTGATCCTTTCGGGAAAACTTTCTGGTTTTATCCATTACTTCTCGACACACTCTTACTATGTCCGTGAAAATTTTTTCAGACTACAAACAGCCCTGAGCCAAAAAAAGCCTTGAGCCAAAAATGCCGCTGACCTCTGACCTTAAAGATCGCTATTTTGCCTTACGTCACGTTAAGAAGGCTATTTCTTTTCCCATGGCCTTAGATTCACGACTGACCACCAGTAATCAGAGTACCCACGCCCTGATCGGTCAGAAGTTCCAGTAGCAAGGCATGGGGAACTCTTCCATCAATGATATGAGCCCGGTTTACCCCATTACTGACTGCATTCAGGGCGCACTGGATTTTTGGCAGCATACCGCCATAAATCGTGCCATCAGCAATCAGCTTCTCAACTTGCCCGGAATCCAGGCCGGTCAACAACTCACCTTCTTTACTGAGCAGCCCCGGAGTATTGGTCAGCAGTAACAGTTTTTCCGCATTCAGAGCTTCAGCAAGATGACCCGCCACCAGATCGGCATTGATATTGTATGATAGACCTGAATCATCAACACCAATAGGTGCCACCACAGGAATAAAATCTGAGTTCTGCAGCATCTCAACAATGCTGGTGTCGATAAACTCCACTTCACCCACATGACCAATATCTATAATTTCCGGTGCCGACATTTCCGGTGTCTTGTGGGTCACTTTCAAACGCCGTGCCCGGATGAAGCAACCATCCTTACCTGTAACACCCACTGCACGACCACCGTTGTTATTAATCAGCGTGACAATTTCCTTGTTGACTAATCCACCCAGTACCATTTCGACAACATCCATAGTACTCGAGTCTGTCACCCTCATTCCCTGCACGAAGCGGGTTTCCAGATTCAGACGTTTCAGCATGGACCCGATCTGAGGGCCGCCCCCATGAACAACAACAGGATTGATGCCTACCGCTTTCAGCATGACGACGCCCTGGGCGAAAGCATTTTTCAGTTCTTCACTCTCCATAGCGTTGCCACCGTACTTGATGACTATGGTTTTACCTGAAAAACGCTGCAAATAGGGCAGTGCCTCGGTGATTACCCGGGCCCGATCATGCAATGGCAGTTGGGTCGCTTTATCCATCAATACTCCTCACAAAACACCATCAGCCGAAAAAAAAAGCAGGGTAAAAGTTTGACCCTAAAAAAAGATGCTCCCGGCTCAGGCAGTGTCTCGCACTGCCTGCTCTGATTCATCGAGTGCCTGAGTGACCAAAGCCACCGGCACCGCGATCGCTTTCCTCAAAACTCTCAACAATATCCAGTTTGGCCTGAACCACCGGCACCAGCACCAGCTGAGCGATGCGCTCACCGGGCTCAATGGTGAACGTCGATTGACCCCGGTTCCAACAGGAAACCATTAACTGCCCCTGATAATCTGAGTCAATCAGACCCACCAGGTTACCCAGAACAATACCGTGTTTATGCCCCAGCCCGGAGCGGGGTAAAATCATGGCAGCCAGAGCAGCGTCTTCAATATGAATGGCCATACCGGTAGGCAGCAGCTCAGTCTGACCCGGCTCAAGTGTCAGGGACTTTTCCAGCATGGCTCGCAGATCAATACCTGCAGAGCCATCGGTTGCATAAGCTGGCATAGGAAATTCGGAGCCTAGTCGTGCATCAAGAATTCGGGTTTTCAGTGCTTTCATTGGTCACCTGACGTGTTTTCGTGTGCTTCTTTCCATTTACCAAAACGGCGCGCAATAATTTTCAGAATCTTTCTGGACAGAACTGTCTTGGAAGCTCTTGGCATGGGCTCTTCAAAATCTTCACCCAGAACGGTCACTTCATTATTGTCACTGCTGAAACCTATATCACCATCTGATACGTCATTGGCAACAATCAGGTCCAGTTTCTTGCGATGCAGCTTATCCGCTGCATAACCCAGAACATTTTGGGTTTCTGCCGCAAAGCCAATGACGAAGGGTCGTACCTCCAAATCTGCTACCGATGCAACAATATCTGGATTCTTGACCAACTTGATCTCCAGCGTTTCAGAAGGATCATCAGGATTTTTCTTGATCTTGTTTTTCTGGATTTCAACAGGACGATAATCACAGACCGCTGCACAGCCAATAAAGATATCAACCCCTTCGATATTATCGAGGACAGCCTGATGCATATCTCTGGCACTGATGACATCAATACGTTCAACCCGGTCGGGTGATTCCAGAGCAACCGGCCCACTGACCAGCGTCACCGACGCGCCGGCTTCCATAGCTGCATCCGCCAGAGAGTATGCCATTTTTCCAGAGCTGTGATTGGAAATGAACCGCACCGGGTCCAGGGCTTCTTGGGTAGGTCCGGCGGTAATCAGAACATTCAGGCCATTCAACAAATCATGTTCAAACATTTCAGCGGCATGTCGGGCGATCAGTTCAGGGTCCAGCATTCGACCCGGACCAATATCACCACAGGCCTGACTACCCTCGTCAGGCCCGAAGATACGAACGCTGCGTTCTTTTAACAGCTCAATATTCTGCTGCGTGCTCTGGTCTCGCCACATGCCCTGATTCATAGCAGGAGCCAGACAGACAGGGGCACTGGTTGCCAGACACAGCGTGGTCAGAAGATCATCGGCCTGACCACCAGTCAGCCGGGCCATGAAGTCAGCTGTGGCCGGTGCCACCAGCACCACATCAGCCCAGCGGGCCAGCTCAATATGACCCATTCCGGCTTCAGCTTTGGCATCCAGCAGATCCAGATGTACCGGATTGTGGGAAAGGGCCTGAAGCGTCAGAGGCGTGATGAATTCACAGGCAGCTTTGGTCATGACCACCCGGACATCCGCATCCCACTTGCGCAGCATACGAATCAACTCAGCGCTTTTGTAGGCAGCAATGCCTCCTGTGACGCCAAGCAAAATCCGTTTATTTCTTAAACGTTGCATAGTCGGCCTATGTTCGATAAATAAAGGGTGTTTCTCAATTCCTATAAACCTTTGGAGCTATTTTAATTTATAAGACAGGCATTAGATAGATGACATTGATCAGTCATTGCTACAGAGATTGGCCGGATTTTACCTTTTTAGTCTTTGTTTTACCCCTCTGATAAACATCAATCACTGATGCAGGATACAACCCTGTCAGTGCCTCATTGTCTTAAAGGCTGCCACTGCTGTTGAAAAGTCCAGTCCAACACACAACAGTTATTAAATACCTATGAAAATCAGTCGTGTATTTCCTACAGAATGGTGGCCTCAAAGCCCGATGCATAGTCAATATTGTTCTTGGTAGGGGCCAGACCGAGTTCCTCCCGACACATGCGGCCTTTGTAGCGAAATTCATGAAGTTGGGAAACGGACGGAAAAAGATGAAATCTGATCTGGACGAACATGACACTGGCCTCTATAAAGAAGTACACAAATCTAAAAGCATCGCTTAATAACAAATTCAGGGACTGCGAAGTAGATGCTTTCCTTTGGCACTTTTTGTAATGCCGGTTCTCTTGATTAAAATCTAAATGGTGAAGCCGTTTATGCGCTTGTTTATTTTTTTAGTCTTCAACTTAATTTTAACAATCAGCACAGGATACGCTGACGTATGTCCGATTTGTCTACATGAAATTAACAGTGATCAGCAAAGTACCAGCCTTTGCTGCGGACATGATTTTCATGAGGATTGTATAAATACATTACGATCAGATCACCGTGATCTACTATGCCCGGTTTGTAGGCAGCGATCCCGAATACACCATGGTGCAGAATCAGGAGATCATGAGAGATGTCGTTGGGAAGAACCTATGTATCAGGCACTTTCCAGACCAGGGGCTCAGGCAGGAATGATTGCCATACTACAAAGCGAGCCGGCAGATCCTGATACACTGGCTATAGCAGCTACATTTGTAAAGTCACAACACCAGTACCCACCGATAAACGATACCGATAGAGGATTATACGAAACATTATCTAATTTGTTCTTTCAGCGTATGTCAGAGTTAAGCGAAGCCGATCAGTGGAAATCAGTAGCATTTCTTAAAACGCTTTCGAATAGAATGAATGAGGCAGAGGCAGAAACACAGTCACAGAATCAAACAGAGACAGAAACACAGTCACAGACTCAAACAGAGACAGAAACACAGTCA
>NZ_JAHHPQ010000118.1:0-1332 GCF_024606245.1 Endozoicomonas sp. SESOKO2 | reverse complement strand
TCCCCCGATGAAGATATTGCGAGGTTGAAAGATAACACCTGGAAAAAAATTGATGATTTTATGGGTGAAAGTACAACAGTAGAACAATTGAATATACTGAGATCCAGTTTTTCAGATAATGTAAAGCAGTCGTTTACCATACAATGGGATAAAACCAATGAGATGCTAAATAAAATTGAAATATCCATTGACAATATTGACGTTCATAGAACAATGGATAATTTCAAACCAAAAGAGATTCAATACATTAATTACAGTTTAAGCTTTACTAACACGTTACTAACCGAAAGATTTTTAGGTCTGCATAGTGAATTAGACTTAGGAGGTGCATATATTGATAAAGGAGTACTACCAGAACTGAACATTGACTTCTTAACAGAAGCGATGACTTCGCTCGGCCATACATTGGAAACACCATTAACTGATGAAAGAAAAAGTCAGATCGAAAGAGCTGTGATACGTGCTCTTTCAGAAAAAATGTTCTCAGATGGTATTATTCAAGACCCTAGTCCTTATTTTGAGACATACGATAAAAACCTTCCAGAACAAGACATCAGACTGGTTAAAAGTATCATAGAAAAAACCAGTATTGATAATCTATTCCAAAGACTAGGGGAATATCATACAACGGACCATACCATAAATAGAGTATTTTTAGGAGTAACAACAAATTTAGCAAGTATTTTTTTCGGCAGCACTCTTGATAATTCAAACCAGCCAATGGTATTAATATCTCGCTCAAAAAACGCTCTAGTCAAAATATCACTTAATGAAATCGTTCATATTCATGATGCCGTAAAAGATTTTAAACAACTCAGATTAAGCGAAAAAGAATTCACAGCAAAGATAAGGGAGGTTCTAATTCAATTCTATGATAATAATAAAGTGAAGATCTCCGGCGATGACATTAATAAAGTTGCAATGATGTCAACTCAACTTTCATATGATAAAAATGAGGCTGACTACCACATTATCACTAAACTAGCTTATGGATCTTTTGAAAGATTACAAAAAATCCAAATGCAAAAAAGACCTGTGATCGTTCCATTTCATGAATTCTCAACGAACAATCCCTTCTATAATAGGAAATCTTATGATCTTTTATTCAAACCGTCACAAATAGTGCGTAGGCGACTATACGATAAATTAATAGTGATTAATTTTTCTCTAACTCTTCAAAATAACAGAGAATATTTAATAAAGTCTACTGATCTTTATGACGGGTACCGCACTCAAGACAGCGTTTTGTATAACGTTGTTATTGGTGCATCGGGACGAGGAGAACTTAAACTCGAAACAGTAAAAGGAATACCGTTCACAAACATTGGTGAA
>NZ_JAHHPQ010000117.1:0-1340 GCF_024606245.1 Endozoicomonas sp. SESOKO2 | reverse complement strand
TGGTGCGGTCCCGTAGATAGAGTTGGGTGTTGGCGTCAGACAGTAACCGGATGGCGTTGGCCAGTTCTTTGCGTCGGGCATTACAGCTGTTGGTATCGGCTGATCTTCGGCGCCTGTTGCAAGGCCCCGGTAGCTGCTCTGTGAGAAGCCGGATGTTGGCGAAATCATTTCTGTATTCTGCGTTAAGAGTGGCGGCCCCTTCCGGCGTTGAAAGATCAAGCGTGCGAATATCGTATGACCTTGCCTGTATCCGTCTTTTAAGGGTCTCGAAGGCTCTGGCTTTTTCTTCTTCACTCTGGAAAAGGTCCATTAGTTGCTGAAGCTGAGAGATCTGGCCTAACCAGCAGAAACGATGTTCATAGTGCGCAAGCCATTGACTGTAAGAGGTAGATTGCATCACCAGGTCGAGGGAGTCTGATAAGTGAATAGCTTCTGCTCTATCTGGATTGACAAAAGTGACTTTTTCAGTCCCGGGGGTTTCTAGTAATCCATGAAAGATCGCTTGTTGGAAATTAGAGTATAAGGAATACTCTTGAGCATTTTTTCTGATATCGCCGGTAGGTCGATCGGGTATGATACCGGGCAAATTATCTCCATTTGCAGCTCTGCCCGGATTACCTTCGGGTCTGGCATCGACAGACTTATCTTCGGCTTCGTCTCTGAGCAAATACTCTTCGATTATGCCTGCGAGTAACTGATCTTTGAGTTGGGGATCAATAGAATTGTCTTCGATTATGTTTTTGATCCAATCCTCTTTTTTGTCGGATCCGCTACCGGCAATCTTCTCTTGTAATATGGCTTTGATCGGATCGTCTTCGGACATGACATCGTCAGATTGACCTTCAGTTCCGACATATGTAAATAGATTTTCAGCCTCAAGGGAGGCCAGTCCGAACTTTAATCGGTATTCAACAGTACTTTTGTCAGGCCGCAAGGTAAAAACAATACGGTTTGGTTCAGGGTAGAGCGCGTCGATGGAGGTTGACGGTCTGGCAGCAGCCGTAACCGCAACGGCGTAATTTGCATGGATACCTGTTTTGGCTAACTCCCTCAAAACTCCAGGTACAACAAAAAGTTTATGGCTAGCATCCAGTACACCCACAGAATCTACAAGGCCTTGTGCAGAGTTATAAAAATAGAATGCTATGTTTTGTACGGTGGTATCTCTTGGGATCGCCATTCTTAAAATCGATGATAGCGTTTTCGTTACATGCTCTGCACGGGAACTACTATGTGAACTGTACTCAAAGAAATGAACAGTTCCGGTAATTATGACTTTAGTGTCTTCACCAATGTTTGTGAACGGTATTCCTTTTACTATTTCGAGTTTAAGTTCTCCT
>NZ_JAHHPQ010000116.1:0-1490 GCF_024606245.1 Endozoicomonas sp. SESOKO2 | reverse complement strand
TGGTTTTATCATTTGGTATTAAAATGTTTGACCCGATAGACAGTATTAAGTTCCGGGCCATAAGCCACCGGATACGCACCAGGATAACCACTATTGAGAAGACGTTTTAATTCATTGTACGTTCAATCTAAAAAGATCAGAGAGTTGCATGACTTCATTTATTCATTAATCAAGCCCGGAGTTTCGAATGTGTCATCTTTTTATCACCTTTCATGGCTTCCTTGAGGAAAGTCGGCCATTGTGATTGATCCAGTTTAACCGATGGATTCAGCGGTTCAATCAACTTTTTACCTCTGGCTACGTATTCCTTTTTCTGCGTTTCTGAGAGATCTTCATTGGGATATAAATTGGCTTCCCTATCAATTTCCCAGCAGAAATCACTATAAAAATCCTGAGGATGAGACAATCTACCGATAATCATCGGAATAATACATTGGCCGACAATGCCTGCATCGTTTTCACTCAGCAACTTACGCCAGGTTTTTCCCGCAGACCTGTTCAATTGCACCAGAATATTTGACAAGTGATGTTTGAATAGCTCTCTATCATAATCATGCAGATGTATCCTCCACTTTCGCCTATGGGTTTCAAGATCATCAAGGTTAAATGCAAATTGGCCCAAGGCTATTCTGGTATCTCGCAGATAATCGAGCCTATTATTGACCGACGTCTCATACTTCTGCCAGTCTTCTATCTTTTTGTCTTGTTGTTCCTGCGGATATGTGGAAATAGAGCTTTCAAAGCACGCTTTCTTCTGCTGAAAATCCTGTTTTTCCTTAATGTACTCATTTTGGAAGGCCATTTTAATCTTTCTCACAACATCAGCAACGGCAACGATTAAATGGATATCAGTATTTCTTAACATGCTGGCTCGTAATGCATGATAAAAATCATGCGCTATAAACTCGAGAATCAATCGAACAGATAAGTGGTCAGCCGTTTTTGGCAAAGGATGGCCGGGAAAAGGAATCTCCATGTCTCTGTGGCCTTTCAGGCTACCGGCTCTAATATCTTCAGGTGTACTGATCCCGATCACTGGATTGATTTTATGGGCTTCTTTCAGGCAAAAACTATCAATGAAGGCCTGTCGCAACGTCATGGACGGGCATATTACGCCGCCGAAGGCAGAAAATAAAACAAAGAAGTCATTGCTTAACAGGGCTTTTCTCATCGTGAGCTGCCCTTCGTTTTTGTCTAAAGAAGCTGGGTAGTTACAGATCCAGAAACCGGCCTCAACCTGAGGTGCATTTTTAAGCAAACGCTCCATTTTCTTGATGATGGCATTGACATCGAAAGAACAACCGTTAAAAAACATCTCTGACCTTGTCAGTGAACACGCTATGAAGTCCCAGGCGTATTTATTAACTTCTCCATTATCATCAAACAGTTTGTGATGCACAATTCTAAATGAATTTATATCCTGGACACCTTCCAAGTAAACGCCCTGCAGGGTAACCAGGGTTGCAAATTCATTGCGGCTGATTTTCTTT
>NZ_JAHHPQ010000115.1:0-7352 GCF_024606245.1 Endozoicomonas sp. SESOKO2 | reverse complement strand
GAAGCAGGAATTTTTAGACCAATTTATTGCAACCGCAGTAGGACAGCCTTAAGTCTGACAGGCTGCTAGCGCTTAATGTAGCCCTCCAGGGAGCCAAAAGAGACTTCCACTCCTCATTGCCAGACCAGATGGACTCATCCCACAACGGCAGAGGATTTCCTGCCAGATCAAGAAGATCAATCTGATCAAAGAGCCCCAACGCTTCTGCACGCTCCTTGAGGACACGACCGATACGAACACTCTGGGATTCCCTGCGGTGACTTCCACTAACAATTGTCAGGTTCATCAAAACCTCTTTCAACCATTCCGATTATTAAGTACAAGAAAATAATAACCAAAATATTCCACCGAAGCGAAGCCAGCTTGACCTGAAAGGCCAAGCCCAGAGATTTAAACTCCGACCTATTTAACGACTTTCAGATGTGGCTTGCCAGACTTGCGGGGAGTTTTTTTGGACTCCTCTTCTTTTGCAGGTGGTGTTTCCTGAGACTCCGGACCTGATACAGCCTCCAATTCAAGATGAGAAGCCCCTACCTCTTCCGACTCAGCGAAGGGCTCTACTTCGAACACCATACCCTGCCCGTTCTCGCGGGCATAGATGGCCATCAATGCTTCTACAGGAACCACTATGGTCAACGCCTCACCGCCAAAGCGACCATCAAAGGTTATGACATCATTTCCCATATGCATGGCACGCACCGCTGCAGGGGAAATGTTAAGGACTATTTGATTGTCCTTAACGTACTCTCTGGGTACCTCGACCCCTTTCCTGGCAGTATCCACCAGGATGTATGGGGTGCAGTCATTTTCAAGAATCCAGTCATACAAGGCTCTGGTAATGTAAGGACGACTGCTGGTCATTGTCATAATCTGTCTCCATCCAGGCTAACTTCCGACGGCTGCCTGACCCCAGGCCAACTCATCCTTCGCACCATCAATAGCCAATATAGAAGAAGTCCTTTAACCCTCTCCAGAAAAGAGGTATCGCCGAAGCGGGGCAAAGCTACTTTTTAGCACCTCAACGGCAAAGCGCAGCACTTTTTCGACACCCTCTGAAACAGAGAAAACTTCTAATATGCCAAGAGCTGAAAAACCATCTGTCAACCAGAGATTCAACGACACTCTTAGCTCATGGCTGCTTAGCCAGATTCTTAAATTCCGGCAGTCATACTGCCGGGATCCACCTCAAATCAAAGAGTGTCACGCATCTCTTTTTCAATTTCAGACAAGCTCTCTTTGAAGGACTCACGCTCAAACAAACGTTCAGCATAATCCAGGATAGCCTGCCCCTGCCTGGGCAGTTCAATACCCATCGCTGACAGCCTCCAAAGGATTGGGGCTACACAGCAGTCCACCAGAGTGAATTCATCACTCATAAAGAATGGCTTTTCAGCAAAAATAGGCGCTACGGAGAGCAGGCTTTCACGAAGCTCTTTACGAGCACGGGCCGCAGGCGTCTCTTTGGTTTTTGGATCCGTAATGATATCCACCAAGCTGCACCAGTCTTTCTGGATGCGGTGCATCATCAGACGACTCTGGGCACGGCTGACCGGATAAACGGGCAACAAAGGAGGATGAGGAAAACGCTCATCCAAGTACTCCATCATGACGCTTGGCTCGTAAAGCACCAGCTCACGATCGACCAGAGTTGGAAGACTATTGTACGGGTTGAGATCAGACAGTTCCTGAGGCAGATTTTCAGGATTTACATCCTGAATGTCTACCGCGACCCCTTTTTCGGCCAGAACAATACGAACCCTGTGACAGTAGTGGTCAGATGGATCCGAGAAAAAAATCATGGATGACTTTTTGGCAACTACAGCCATGAAATACCCCCGCCTCATGCAAAGGAAATGAGCTCCCAATCGAGCCAGCCTACTCATTCGATCCCATAAATCGGACGAGCAATGCTGGCCTGACGGGCCGACACAATAAAATAACGGGTTATCTTAGCAAACTTTACGCCCTGCGGAATAGAGACCCTGGAAACTTTCGTAACACAAGGGGACAATAACTCTAAGAACAACCCGAAAACCTGAATAAATATTCAAAACCCGCTATAACCAACAAGTTGTCTCAGAAGCTGTTAATACGCTTATGAGAAAAGCCAATTACTTCCAGCCAGGAACCGCACTCCCCTTAAACAGCTCCCTGGCTTTCTCCTCCACTGCCGGAGTGTGGTAAGACTCGACCAGAGCCTTGATGCGGGGATCATCCTTATTGTCCTCGCGCGCCACAATCAGATTGACATAAGGAGAGTCTTTACCTTCTACCAGCAGTGCGTCACGCTTTGGCAACAGCCCTGCTGGCACAGAGTAGGTAGAGTTGATGAAAGCCAGATCAACGTCATCCAGAGAGCGGGGTAATTGCGCAGCATCCAGCTCGATGAACTGAAGTTTTTTTGGATTTTCAACAATATCAGCCGGTGTCGCTTCCAGATTGTTAATGTCTTTCAGCTTGATGAAACCCTCTTTGTCCAAAAGGATTAGCGTACGACCTTCATTACTTGGGTCGTTAGGAATCGCTACTTTGGCACCGTCTTTAAGCTCACTGATATCTTTGATTTTTTTGGAGTACGCGCCAATCGGGTAGACAAAAGTATTTCCAACAGCTGCCAGCTTGAAGCCACGATCACGAATCATGCTGTCCAGATACGGCCTGTGCTGGAAGGCGTTAGCATCAATAGAACCATCAGCCAGAGCCACATTGGGAGAAACGTAGTCAGAAAACTCAACCAACTCAACATCTACACCGTGATCTTTTTTAGCAATGTCAGCGGCCACTTTCATGACGTCAGCTTCCGGCCCCGCCATAACACCCACTTTCAAAGGGCCTTCTGAGGCATTCTCAGAGCCACATCCCGCCAACAGGACACTGCCCGCCACAAGCGCCGCAACTGCAAGTGACTTTAATTTATTGACTGCAAACATTCTTCACTTCTCCATTCAGCCAGTCACATTGGACAAACCACTGAAACAGCCTGCCCCATTCAATAATTTAAATTCGCAAACAATCAGCGAGTTCTGTCGTAATAATTTTGCAAACGGTCACCAATACTCTGTATCAGCTGCACCAGCAAAATAAGCACCACAACAGTGGCGAGCATGATGACGCCATCAAAACGCTGGTAGCCGTAGCGGATGCCCAGATCACCAAGACCTCCACCACCAATGGCACCTGCCATGGCCGAGTAACTGACCAGAGTCACCAGAGTAATAGTCATGCCATTAATCAGGCCGGGGCGCGCTTCAGGCAGCAATACCCGACTGACGATCTGCAAAGGTGTTGCGCCCATGGACTGGGCTGCTTCAACCAGTCCGAAAGGTACTTCATTGATGGCGCCTTCAGCAACGCGAGCAACAAATGGGATAGCTGCAAGGGTCAGTGGCACAATCGCAGCTGTTGTCCCGATGGAGGTTCCCACCAGCAGGCGAGTCAGGGGAATGATCGCCACCAGCAGTATAATAAAAGGCACAGAACGTGTAGCGTTGACGATAGCACCCAGCACTGAATTCAAAACCGCATTTTCTTTAATACGACCGGGCTTGGTAATATATAGCAACACACCAAGCGGAATACCAAAGAGAAAACTGAGCCCACCAGACACCACTGTCATGTAAAGGGTTTCCCAGAGTGCCTTCCCCAGAAGAAGCCAGGAATCAGCTGACATAACCCACTACCTCCACCTGTACATTATCCCTGAGGAACGTCATGGAAGCCTCAACATCTGACTCCTCGCCCATAATTTCTACCATCAGAAAGCCCATGGACTTACCATGAACGGTTTCAATGTCGGCTTGCAGAATCACAAAATCAGTACCAAACTGCCTTGCCGCCCGGGTAATTAAGGGCTCCACCACCCGACGCCCTACAAAGGTAATCCTTACAACCGGCCTTGAGCCTTCGGTCGGCTCTGACTGAAAGCGGCTTTCCACTTCAGCCGCCGGCTTTTGGTGGATGGCACTGCAAACAAACTCTCTGGACAATTCCGTTTTTGGATTCAGGAAGAAGGATTCGACATCATTCTCTTCAATCAGTTGACCATGGCTTAGTATGGCAACTCGATCGCAAATCGTTTTAACAACATCCATCTCATGAGTAATGATCAGCACTGTGATCTTCAACTCACGATTAATATCCTTCAAAAGTCCAAGAATGGATCGTGTGGTCTGAGGGTCAAGCGCAGAAGTTGCCTCATCACACAAAAGAACCTTTGGCTTACTGGCCAGGGCGCGAGCAATAGCCACCCTCTGTTTCTGACCACCTGAAAGCTGAGAAGGATAGCTGTCCCGCTTTTCTTTCAAACCGGTCAGATCCAGCAGGGGAATCACCGCCGTTTCTATTTCTTGTGAACTGGCACCGGCCAGTTCCAGTGGTAGAGCAATATTCTGATAAACAGTTCGACTCGACAGCAGATTGAAGTGCTGGAAAATCATGCCAATGTTGTGGCGGACCAGACGCAGTTCTTTCCCGGTCAACTGAGTGAGGTCCTGCCCGTCCACAATGACCCGGCCCGAACCGGGACGCTCTAACATATTGACACAACGTATCAGCGTACTCTTGCCAGCGCCGCTTGAGCCAATCACACCGTAGATTGATCCTTCAGGCACAGTGAGGTTAATCCCATCCAGCGCCTTAAGCTCTCTACCTCCTACCTTAAACACCTTGGTAAGGTTTTTCAGTTCTATCATCATTACTCCTGCCTGATTCAGATACAATCAGGTCATGGCCGACTGAGGTATATTCAGTCAGTTCAATCAATTCGTCTACCTTGATGGTTTTCAATGGGAGCTGGTCATGCTGTCGACTCGGATTACAGCCTTGAGGTCCGCCAGGCGACCTCTTTTTCACGACCAAAAAAAAAACCACTCTGTGCTAAACAGAGTGGTTTTTCATGAATGCGTTCATAACCCCTTCTTTTAGCCGTATTTCTAGAGCGCCCGCAAGCCAAGACAAATCAGCGCATTCCTCAAAAGCCTAAACGACAAAAAAACCAAAGTCAACTGCTCTGCTTTCCCAGCAGGAATGTAAGCGGAAGCATGGCCTCAAAGATCAACTAGCGAACACCCGAAGCAATAGCACTGACACCAGCAATACTGCAAAGAACAAGCAAGGCATGGCGCATAATTCTTTGATCAATTCGGGGGGATACATGGGAAGCGGTTTTACTCCCCAGCAATACAGCTGGAAGCAGCATCAGGGCATCTTTAAAGTCATCAAGACCCACCATGCCTGCTACTGATAGAAATATCAGTGAGATAGTACTGCTGAAAACAAAATAAATGGACATGCTGGCCCGGATTTTGTCACCGGTTTCGTTCTGCATGACCAGGGCTACCGGAGGCCCGCCAATAGACGATGTTGTGCCTGTGATACCAGAAACAACACCAGCGACAAACAAGCTGGATTTAGTCGCTCGAATCTTTACAGAAAACAGACTCACAAAAACGGCCATCAGCACAGCCAGACCAATAAAAAGACTCATGTGCTCTCTGGAGGCCACTGCCAAAAGATAAGCTCCCAGCAGTGAACCCGGAATTCTGCCAGCCACAGCATACTTCATCTCTGCCAAATCCAGTGCCCCCCGATACTTTCTGACCGTCAGGAGAGAAAGGAACATAGCCATGCAGATCAGGGTAGCCGGCACCAGAGAGGGTGCAACGATATAGAGAATAGGTGCGGCCACCACCGCCATACCAAAACCGACCATGCCCTGGATCAGAGCCCCCAGGAAGACAACGAGCATGGCTATTAGTTGCGGGTACAGACTCAAATCCATAACATCACTGAAACATCAAATATCGAAAGGGGATATAAATATAACCGTTTGCTATGAAAAGAATCTACTGTCATTTATACCCATAAAAGGCGTATCACGACAAAAGACGTTTATCTTCCAAACAACTCCCTGTAATGCTTTCTACAGAATGAAAGGTAATTGTCGTTACCTCCAACCTGAACCTGACTGCCGCAGTTAATCAAAAAAATCAATAAATTGCATGATTTCATTTGTTCATTAACCAAGTCCAGAGCTTGGAATGAGCACCCGCTTATCACCTATCATGGTTCCCCGGAGGAAAGTCGGCCATTGTGATTGGTCCAGCTTTACCGATGGATTCAGCGGTTCAATGAACTTTTTACTTCTGGCTACGTATTCCTGTTTCTGCGTTTCTGAGAGATGTTGTTTGCCAGCAGAATTTACTACCCTATCAATCGTGCGGCAGAAATGATCATACATTTTCCGGGGATTAGACAAATTACCGGAAATCATCGGAATAACGCACTGACCAACAATACCTGCATCGGTTTCACTCAGTAACTCACTCCACGTTTTTCCCAAAGAACTGTTCAACTGAAACAAAATATTTGATAAGTGATGTATGAATCGATTTTCATCATAGTTATGCCGATGTATGTCCCACGTTGGTAAATGGGTTTCAAGATCTTCAAGGTTAAATGCCAGTTGGCCCAGGGCTTTTCTGGTAGACTTCAGATATTCCAGCGTTTTTTTGGCCGACTTCTCACACTCCTGCCATTCTTCTATCTTTTGGTCTTGTTGTTCCTGCGAGCATGTGGAAATGGAGCTTTCAAAGCACTCTTTCTTCTGCTGAAAATCCTGTTTTACCCTGGTGTACTCATTATGGAAGGCCGTTTTAATCTTTCTCACAACATCGGCAATGGCAATGATTACATGGATATCAGCATTTTTTAGCATGCTGGCTCGTACCGCATGATAAAAATCATGCTGCATAAACACGAGAATCAATATTGCAGATAAGTAGTCAGCAGTTTTTGGCAAAGGATGCCCAGGAAACGGAATGGCCATGTCTCTGTATCCTTTCAGGCCGCCGGTTCTAATATCTTCAGGTGTACTGCTCCCGATCACTGGATTGATTTTATGGGCTTCTTTCTGACAAAAACTGTCAATAAAAGCCTGTCGCAACGTGATCGACGGGCATATCATCCACCCAGTCCACCAGCAATCAACAAATAAAACCCAGAAATCTCTGCTTAGCAGGGCTTTTTTCATCGTTTTCTGCCCTCCTTCTTCTTCACCAAAGCCAATTGGGTACTTGCAGGACCAGAAACCTGCTTCAGCCGGAGATGCTTTTTTAAGCAAACGCTTCATTTCCATGATGATGGAATCGACATCAAAAGAAGAATCGAGAAAAAACCTCTCTGACTTTTCCAATGATAACTTTATGATTTCCCAGTTGACTTTATTCGCGTTTCCCTTATCGTCAAACAGCTTGTGATGCACAATCTTAAATGAATTTATATTCTGGATACCTTCCAGGTAAACGCCCTGCAGGGTAACCAGGGTTGCAAATTCATTGCGGCTGATTTTCTTT
>NZ_JAHHPQ010000114.1:0-1479 GCF_024606245.1 Endozoicomonas sp. SESOKO2 | reverse complement strand
GTTTACTTCAAGGGGGTTTGGGAAAGGTCTTTTAAGGCTCGAAGCAGAGAAGTCGACGTTATCACGAATATCGGCGTTTATTTGTTTAAGTTTTTCTCTATAAGTTTCCTGTAGTCCATGTGAATTGGATAAGAGCAAGCAATTCGCAACACAATATTCGTCCTGTCCACAAGCTGTTGCGCTTGATGCTGCAGCACCGGCTGGCTCAGAGTAATCGTCACCCAGGCAGCTTTGGAGTAATTGCCTGGTTGCACCATCTGCACCCGTGAGTAAAAGTGCCAGTGACTGGAAAAGGCCATCAGGGGACATGACGAAATTTCCGGGAATGACTTGCGCTGCTTGCCTGAATATATTTATGGCCAGCGCCAGAGTTCCCTGTGATTCAGTCGATTGTGCACCAGAATTTGAATCAGGGTTCACTGCTGCTGTCGCTCGGGGAAGAGTTGGACTGTCTTGAAGATCATCATCAACATCGTCTAGAAGATCCTCATCATCAACATAAGAATCTTCTTCATGAAATGCCGGGTAGGGTGAAAGTTTTTCAGTATCTTTGTTGACGCCGAAGTGGTTATAGGGCAAAGCCCAGAGCTGTGAGGGTAGCAACAGGATATAAAGCAAACTGACCAAGAGTAAAATGCGCCTGTGCTGCAAGGCTATATCCGGAGATTTAATTACTTGAGCCATGTTGGCACCTCATAACTTCCTGATTTCAGGGATTGTCATCAAGAGGACCTTCCTATTCACTGGACAGTTTCCCAGCGGAGTGTTGAAAGGAAGATGTAACACAATATAGGATAGTTTTTTGGTGAGTACCTAAAAACTAAACCTGCTCAAGGGGCAGAGGGAATTGACGCTGTAAAAATTAAAGATTCAATGTTTATCCGTGGCTAGTTACTCAAAAATCTCTGAGAACCCTATTCCATCTAGCTTGCAAAGAAAGGGTGAGGGGAGTCATGATGCTCCCCCTGTCACGATTAATGGGTACTTGATCCTGATGAGTCTGCTCCAGACTCCCGGGGATCAAGTATCTGCCCAATGAAGATGATTTTTTTTGTTATTTTATTACGCAATATATAAAGAAATGGTCGCCTGAAACTGATTGATTTTCTCTGCGCTCTTCCCCCAAAAGATCTCATACAAGAAGTGTGTGTAACAGCTGCGGCTCGGGTTCCATCCTCATTAACCTCTATGGCACAATGCTGATTAAACACATTCAAATTAACAGGTACAGGAAGAGTTAGCATAGATCCTAAGCTGAGAACGTCTGTTAGAAGAGAATGTAAACGTAGATCTGCATTGCATAAAATTTGACTCAATTTTGTACCGGAATCAACTTTAAAGGGTGGAAGTCCAATATCCATTGTCGAGCGTGATAAGCACAACTCTTCGGAATCCAGTGATGAAAACAGTGTCATTAATATTTCTGGTGATACTTCGTGGGGCATTATTCTTTCCGGGGGTAAAACTAAAATCATTTCA
>NZ_JAHHPQ010000113.1:0-2962 GCF_024606245.1 Endozoicomonas sp. SESOKO2 | reverse complement strand
CAATATTCTTCAGAGGATTTTCATACTCCTCTGAGTCGTCTTCCTCTCCATCTGCGTCATCTGTCAGGGAGTTATTAATGTCATCCAGGTCGTCGTTCAGGCTGCTGAGATCATTACTATCAATCTCATCATCCTCATCGTTCATCAGGATGTCAGGAGCATTAGGGAAGTCCTCATCTTCATCGACTATATTCTGATCTTCTTCTGGCTCTGGTTCAGGTCTCTGAAGCTTTGGTAGGGGCTGATCAGGCCAGTCGGCGTCCACAGGGCCCAGAGAAAAAAACAGTTGACTGGAGGTTATGATGTCAAAATGATTAGCATTTAGCTCTGAACCCCGGGGTAGACCATTGCAGTACAGCAAGCTGCCTTCAGACTGGCTGGCTATGTTTATTTGACCCTGTGGGCTGATGTTTATAATCAGTTCATGGTCACTGAGTGATTCATCGGTCAAAACCAGATCAGATTGATCACTCTTGCCCAAAGAGTGGCTGCCGGGTTCCAGCGGAATTTCAGCCCCCTGGTGATTGCCAGAGAGTATTTTGAGGTAAAACTCGATCATGGCCGTCTACCCGAAATGCTTTCCTTAGCTCATGGCTCTCCATGTGCTCATGGCTGTTTTACGCGTTCCCAGAGCCTATCTCATTTCATCGGTCTTGAATTAAAAAAGTGAAATGGCCTTTTTGGGCTATCTTTTCCCTGATAAAGATTTTAGAAACTTCGATTTTCAGGTGGTTTAAGTCTTAGGTTAAGTGAAACTACTTATCTTTACCAGAGTTGTTTCTTTGATCTACATCTTCGGGCAAAGTGCTGATAAGGTTAGTATCTATCACTGATTAGCTGGTAAAACTTCCCAGGGTGATAGCGCATTGCCTCTTAGGCTACGTGTGTATTGGTGCATTTTTAGAGGGTTTACCCTGACGCACATGAAGGTGCACCTGAGCGGCTGTAAGAGCGAAGAGCTGATGGGCAAATGATCGATGTTTTACGACAGAAGTCTGACAGACCCAAACAGAGCGGGCACTCTTATAGAAATAATGATGTATGCGGCATCTGGCGAACAGAAACAGAGGTGCGCCATTCATCGTCGCATGAATAACAAGAAGAGAGCAGGTACTTATGGAAGCATCTTTCTGGAACGACAAGCGTCCGGCAGGCGTTGCTGAAACCATTGATCCCGATCGCTATCCCAATCTTTTGGCGATAGTAGAGGAACTTCTCGAAAAAAATGCCTCCCGGCCGGCATTTACGGGTATTGGGTATACTCTGACGTACGGTGATATAGACCGCTACAGTCTGCAATTCGCCAACTACCTGCGTGAGCACACCTCCCTGAAGCCTGGCGACCGAATTGCCATCCAGATGCCCAATCTGCTTCAATACCCGATTGTGGTATACGGGGCGATCAGGGCTGGTCTAACCATTGTTAATACCAACCCCCTGTATACCGATCGGGAAATGTTGCACCAGTTCAACGATTCTGGTGCTAAGGCCCTGGTATTCATGGACAACTTTGGTCATCTGGTTGAAGAGGTTGTGGAAAAAACGGGCATTGAGCACCTGATTGTAACCCGGGTGGCCGATATGCTGCCATTTGCCAAGCGCACCCTGATTAATTTTGCTGCAAAACATGTCAAGAAGATGGTGGAGCCTTTTAATCTGCCAAAGGCTGTACCTTTCAGGGATGCGCTGGCTAAAGGTGAAGCCTGTCAGGCTAAACCTCTTGAGAATCCTCCTTCAGCTCAAGATCCTGCTGTTTTCCAATATACAGGGGGCACAACAGGGGTCGCGAAAGGAGCGGTACTGACTCAACGAAACCTGATTGCCAATATGCTTCAGGCTGCGTCAGCTCTGTCACAGTTGGATGAAAGTGGTCAGCCGGTGCAGCAGGTTGGTAATGAAATTATCGTGGCACCTCTGCCTCTTTATCACATTTATGCTTTTACCGTTCATCTACTCTGCATGCCGTACATGGGGAATCAGAATATCCTGATTGCCAATCCCAGGGATACCAAGACTTTTATAAAATTCATCAAGCCCTGGCAGTTTAGTGGCTTCATTGGCTTGAATACGCTCTTTGTTAGTCTGTTGAACCACCCGGATTTCAGGGAGTGCGACTTCAGTAAGCTGAAACTCACCCTCTCCGGTGGTACGGCTTTGCAGAGAGAAACCGGAGTTCGCTGGCAAAAATTCACCGGATGTCACGTCTCGGAAGCTTATGGTTTGACGGAGTGCTCTCCAGCGGTTTGCATGAATCCTTTTGGGGACATTGCTCAGCTAGGCACTGCTGGACTTCCGGTGTCCAGTACTGAACTGAAAGTGATCAATGAAGAGGGAGAAGCTCAAGCTGTTGGAGAGAGAGGAGAGCTCTGTGTGCGTGGGCCTCAAGTTATGAAGGGGTATTGGAAAAGATCTGAAGCTACTGCCGAGGTGTTGTCTGAGGATGGTTGGCTGAGAACTGGCGACGTGGCCGTCATAAAAGAGGACGGCTTTGTTGAAATCGTCGACAGGATCAAGGATATGATTTTGGTTTCCGGCTTTAATGTTTACCCCAATGAGATTGAAGACATAGTGGCTAGCTTTGAGCGGGTTGAGAATTGTGCAGCCATCGGCATTCCTGATGATGTCACTGGAGAGAGAATCAAGTTGTTTGTGGTGCCTTCAGACGACGGATTGAAGGAAGAAGAGGTAGTGGCTTTCTGCAGGGATCATCTGACTGCTTACAAAGTGCCCAAGGATATTGAGTTTCGTCCGGAGCTACCCATGACTCCGGTTGGTAAAATTCTGAGGAAAGATCTGCGTAAGGAAGAATTGGAAAAGACTTCCTGACATTGGTGCTGTTTCACAAGAAAACCGGCTTTGCGCCGGTTTTCTTGTGAATGTACTGAAAGTGCTCTGTATATGTCAAACTCACTAGCAGCCTGTCGGACTTAAGGCTGTCCTACTGCGGTTGCAATAAATTGGT
>NZ_JAHHPQ010000112.1:0-1294 GCF_024606245.1 Endozoicomonas sp. SESOKO2 | reverse complement strand
GCGAGCTATCCATCCCCGAACTAGAAGTACGGGGCTTTCCGCTCAATTTGGTAATAATCGATTGATAGTTATATTCTTTGTCCAATTCTAAAGGAGTCCAGCCGTCATAACCTCTTAAATCTGTTCCCGCCACTGCTGAGATCAATTTCGCAGCCGCTTTTAGGGTTGGAAGTGCCGTAGGTAGATTTATCTTCGAATGGAAACTTACAAAAATGAAATAGCGGCATTTCTGACAGGTAACTACCAGAAATCGCTCCAGCGTCACTTTCCCGCTTACATGGAGAGGTTATGCAATTCCAAGACAATATTGATCCTGTTAATGTCCCTGTAAATAAAAAGTGCGACATAAAAGCCGCACTCACTGTATCAAGCTTTGATCAGAATTTCTGCAACAAAGACAGTCCTGATTGCAACCTAGGGGGCGTTCTTATCTAACCAGACGATCAATTTACTGATTTTGTCATGCTAACCAGATCATGATGGCTGCTATCTGAAGCATTCCCATATAATTTCGTGCCAAGCGTTCATAGCGAGTTGCAACTCGCCGAAAGTTCTTGAGCTTTTGGAATAGTCGCTCAATTAGATTTCGCTCCTTGTAAATTTCTTTGTCATATTTTCGCTGATCTATCCGATTTCGCTTCGGAGGAATCACTGCTTCAGCACCTGACTTCTTGACCTCGAGGAGGAATGCATTTGAGTCATATCCCTTGTCAGCAAGAACGAAGTCCGCTGAAAATCCCTCTATCAGGGCATTTGCCTGTCCGTACTCTGATGCTTGTCCAGCTGTGAGAATGAAGCGAACAGGATTACCAAGTGCATCCGTCGCAGCGTGGATCTTGGTTGTTAAACCTCCCCTTGATTTTCCAACTGCTTCGGCAATGTTATCCGTTTTTTTGGAGCACCGTGTTGATGAACACGGGTGATTGATCCGTCAACCAGAAGGTATTCCATATCACAATCCTGACTCAGTTCTTCAGAGACTTGACTCCATATTCCTTTCGAGCTCCAGCGACTAAATCGGTTGTATATATTGTGCCAGTCACCGAACTCTTCAGGCATGTCCCTCCAAGGCGCTCCGGTACGAGCAAGCCAGAGAATCGACTCAATGAATAACCTGTTGTCAGCTGTTGGTCCGGGGTCAGAGACTTTACCCGGCAGCATGTCTTTGATCCGATCCCATTGTTGATCTTTGAGTACTGTGCGAGTCATAGCAAACCTAAATGCCATACTCTAGATCACTTTTAGGTGTCTTTCCGGTCAGGTTACTGATGTTTTTATCTGTTCGTTCGGTTGG
>NZ_JAHHPQ010000111.1:0-1184 GCF_024606245.1 Endozoicomonas sp. SESOKO2 | reverse complement strand
ATTCAGATTCTGAATGGCATCATGCAGTTGTAGAAGAAACCGAAGAATAAGGTGTAGAAAATAGGCATTGTCGGGGTCGGAGTCTGTTATGTCAATGTGGGTGAAAATCAGGCGGTCTTCTTCAGCGATGACGACGGTATTCCATGTATGCCCCGGGTATTTCGAAAACAATTCCTTGGTTAGATAAACATTTGCCAATACGTCAGGAAACAGTTGTTTAAGTTGAGCAAAAACAACCACCCCCAATGCCATATATTTATCACAGTCACCCATACCCCTTCGCCAATATTCAGCAATTGAACAACCTTCAGGGAAGGTAAGTGCCAGCTCTCCGTCATCCACAAGTTCGTAGTGAAGCTTTTCTGAAACAATCTTTGCTGTCAGGTGGAGCAAATTATAGATCGTTGGTTTTTTTACATCCTTGGCAGCCTTTTCAACGTACTTGAAAATTTCCGCGTGATCGTCCAGTGAAAAGTGGTACATGTCGTATTGGATAAATATGGAATTAAGCTTGGAAAACAAAGCCTTAGGTAAAGCAATAGGCTCTTTTTTACTCTGGTAGCCCGCAAGGTTGCCAAGGTGCTTGAAATGAAGCTGAGTGGTGGGGTATACAGTGCAGGTCTGTTGGTCAGAGGTTAAAGACGAGTAGGTATTCAGGTCGATGCCTCGGAAGTAGAGAGAAATCGCATCGAATAGATCTATGTCTTTCATCCTGGCTTCATGAACAAAATCAAGAGGCACTTTAGAAGTGAAGAGAGTGTCTAATTCAATAAATGAGTGGGTGAGTCCTTTGTATCTGGGCAGGTCTTCTGCCCTTAGCCCTTTTTTGAATAAGTCCTGAGCATAGATCCGTTCATAGTCACTTAGTACGTAGAAGAGGTTTTTGTTTAAGGAACCTGCAAGATCAGGGGATATTCCATTGTTGGCGTACCCAATGATAAATAAGGCCTCATTAATGCCGACTTCGAGGTAGCTATTCGCCGTTTCGGGGCTTAACCCTGCCTGTAGAATCTTGTCGATAAAAGCTGGGTCATTAGCCACTTTAGGATGAAACGATGCGACTACTTCCGGAGTAATGTTACGCTGGGTAAAACGGTGAATTTCATACGGACTGACCATTGGGGCTTTCTGAGAAAAAAGAAAGACTTCTTCTGCTGTGGTTCCCACCTCTGTGAGGCGCTCAA
>NZ_JAHHPQ010000110.1:0-1211 GCF_024606245.1 Endozoicomonas sp. SESOKO2 | reverse complement strand
ATTCAGATTCTGAATGGCATCATGCAGTTGTAGAAGAAACCGAAGAATAAGGTGTTGAAAATAGGCATTACCGGGGTCGTACTGTGTTATGTCAATGTAGCTGAATATCAGGCGATCTTCTTCTGCAATGACGACGGTATTCCAGGAATGTTTTTTTAATGTCGAAAACATTTCGTTGATGAGGTAAACGTTTGCCAGTACGTCAGGAAACATTTGTTTCAGTTGAGCAAAAACAACCGTCCCCAATGCCGAGTATTTATCACAGTCGCCAATGCCCCTTCGCCAATATTCAGCTACTGAACAATCTATCGGGAAAGTCAGCTCCAGTTCTCCTTCATCCACTGATTCGTAGTGAAGCTTTTCTGAAACAATCTCCGCTGTCAGGTAGAGCAAATTATAAATCGTTGGGTTTTTTACACGTTTGGCTATGTCTTCAACGTACTTGAAAATCTCTTCCTGATCGTCGGTTGAAAAATGTCGCATAAATTCTTGCGAAATATCTCTGCCAGAAAATACTGTGTTAAGCCGGAAAAATAAAGCTTTTGGTAGAGGAACAGGCTCTTTTTTGCTCTGGTAGCCCGCAAGATTACCAAGGTGTTCAAACTCAAGACGGGTTGTGGGATATACAGTGCAGGTCCGTTCGTCAGAGATTAGAGATGGGTAGGTGTCCAGGTCAATGCCACGAAAGTAAAGAGATTTTGCATCTTGCAGGTTCAGGGTTACATCCATACTCAGGACTTTATGAAGAAAATCAGTAGGCACTTTTGAAACGTAGAGTTCTTTTAATTCATTGGTTGTTGAGGCGAGTCCCTTGTATCTGGGCAGATCTTCTATGGTTAGCCCCTTTTCCATTGTTTCTTGAAGCCAAACCTTCGAATAGTCAGAGTCAGCGTAGAAATAGTAGCCATTTTTGTATAAGGCGCTTGCAAGATCAGGAGGTATTCCATTTTTGAAGTAACTGGTCAAAATGTTGGCCTGGTCAACGCCGGCTTCGAGGTAGCTATTCGCCTTTTGGGGACTTAACCCTGCCTGTAGAATTTTTTCTATAAAAGCAGGTTCACCAGCCACACCGGGATGAAACGATGCAACGACTTCCGGAGTCATGTTACGCTGGGTAAATCTGTGAATGTCATACGGGCTGACCATTGGGGCTTTTTGAGAAAAAAGAAAGACTTCTTCTGCTGTGGTTCCCACCTCTGTGAGGCGCTCAA
>NZ_JAHHPQ010000016.1:0-19691 GCF_024606245.1 Endozoicomonas sp. SESOKO2 | reverse complement strand
AGCATGGCTGGGAAAAATACTTCAGGGACAATGTACCTAAATGGTCATTCTCCCACGCAAAAAGTATTCCTTACTCTTACACTCTGGGTGCCTTCTATGAATGGCGGCACAGGAGTGACAGGATTGACAGGAAGGCTACAAGGACTGCAACGCCTGAGAAAACCCTTTCGGCCATGAAAGTAGCACGGGCTGATCAGAAGATTGAGAAGTTCGCCTCTGAAAAAGATAAGAATATCCACAACGAACTTTAATATCAGAAACCAGTGCATGGCCCCCTTAATAGCCATCCAAAAACAACCAGTATAAAAATACGTAGCGTCGGGCCATCGATCAAGCCCTGTTATGAGGCGTGCATAAATGTATTCCTGCCCCGAAAAAACAACACAATTCTACTGTCATTGGACTTTGCCATTGTGAACTAAATTCACTCAACAACTTACCGGAACAACCCTGGGCGATTGACAGCCCCGTGTTAATTGAAGTTGCTCCCTTTCCCGTATGGTGCCCGATATAGTGAAATCCATGGGTTCCGGACAGGGGGTTCAGCTACCACTGCTGCAGAGGGTAACACCGCAAAAAGTGAAAACTCTGGCCTCTGCCACAGCCGGCCTCGTGCTGGGTTCGGTAGCCACTGCAGGAGCATACGCCTGCGGTCTGGTATCAGGGTTTACCTGCGCTCAAACACTTGTTTCCACACCTCAACGCTCCGTTGAAACCGATGAAGAGCATGCCAACCCTGTTAAAGCCAAAAACATAATGCCTGGCTGGACGCGGAAGGAGAATTATCTTCAGTTCCGTGAACGACGTGATCGGACCACAAAGATGTATGAGCATGGTTGGGAGAAATACTTCAGGGAAAATGTACCTGAATGGTCATTCTCCCACGCAAAAAGTACTCCTTACTCCTACACTCTGAGTGCCTTCTTCGAGTGGCAACAGGACAATGACAAGAAGCTCTCTTGTCATGATCGGGAAATGCCTCTCGGGAGACAATAAAGAGACCAGCGACGAATTCTGATCAGAAATCAGCGGATGGCCTCTTGATAACCATCCAACCGAAAGCAGTATGAAGGAATACATACTGGTTTCGTTCTTCTGAGGTAGTAGAATGACGAACGCACGCCCCAATGCTTTAAGCCTTGCCGTGGCCTTTGCCACCAGCTCTTTCATCATGGGTACACAGGCACTGCCCGAGCGCAAACTGCAGACAATATCTGTCGATATTCAGGACAAGGGACATTACGAGTTTGTCCAGAGTGAGGTCATCGTTAAGCCCACTTTAGGTGATGACCAACAGCCAATACCCAAATCCTTTACCACCACCTACCCTGATCTGTCGACATTCAGAGCAGTCTATACCGGCCCTGGCATTAGCTTTACAGACATTCTTTCCGTCACTGATGGTAGCGTTTCCAGCGTTGACCTGTTTGAAACAGACGAAAATGACATTGCTCAGAAGTACACCAAACTCCTGAAGATCGGTGATGAGGGTGTCTTCAGGTTCACCCATAACCTTGCAGAAAAGCAACTGGTCATTGAAGTCAGAAGCGGCATGACCGATCAGGATTCAGTTAAGGCTGTTCGTGATCAATGGAGTGGCGTCCAATCTTTAGAACCGTTAACGAAAATCGCCAGTCCCCCACAACTGTCAGCATTGCTGCAAGGTGCCGATCACAGAGCAGGATACCTCGGCACCCGTGATGACTTTGTGCCCCTTGCCATCATTGAAGTAGAAAAAGTTGAAGTGTATGAGCGTACCTTCATGCGTCTTATCGCTGCAGGTGATCAGCCTCCTGAGCTGAAACGCCTGGGTCAATCACTCTTTATCAATGATGATGCTCTCCTGGCAGCAGCCACCTCTGCCTATATCCAGGTTCATGTCCTGAGAGAGGATATACAACAGCAGGCTCTTAATGAATTGTTAGCACACAGCAAACCCGTCGGATACGTTGTCCAGGTCGAGGATGACACACAGGTTTATCCTGTGCCTGCGGGTTATCCAAAACTGGAAGTGACTGGTGAGACCCGGGGGGGGATTATTGTTTTCCGTGGTCAAAAACAGAATCCGGCCCAAGCCGCTTTAGTGGAACGCCTATTCAGACTCTGGCAAACATCGGGTCATACTCATGAGTCTGAAGCACAAGTATCAACCCGGATTAAAAAAAGGATGCTCAATAACTACCAATACATCATTCGAAGCAGGCAGATGGCAATACTGGAGGAGCTAGCTGTACAGGGCGGGATTGAACTTGAAGATAAGGTAGAAAGGCTGCTTACGCTTGCATACTATGAATCTCTCGAGCAGGCATTAACCAATGCTGCTCCACCCTATGAGGTAGATGAGTTTGAATTCACAGTAAGACACATCAGGGTGGCTTCGTCGGTCGTCACGTCAAGCTGGGTACATAATCAACTCTTCAGACACTTCGGTTTCAACCCCGTACTTAGAAATCTTCTGAACAATCAGCTCTTTATTCACAGTATTCATCGAGTGATACCTGCTATCAGCAATATCAACCAAGTGCAGGATGATGCTCCCGGGGACGATAAACAGTTTGCTTCCAAAGTTATAAACAACATTTCCAGACAGCTGATGGAGATGGAAAACAAGCTGCTGGCTTTGCGGCAAAGAGAAGGCGATATCACCCAGCTCAGATACCTGATGAAGCTCGCAACGGAGAAAGCCGAGGCCATTGAAAAGGAAAAACTCGGACTGTTTCAGGATCGGCAACAACTGGAAACTAAGCTTGCACAGCATCGCAACAGGATGGATGCAGTGCAAGACCACATGGTGAAACTTCAGCAACAAGTCGAACAAATTCCAGAGCTTGAAAAAAAACTTCATATGGTCAGAGCCATTGCCAGAGAAAAGAAAAACCAGTTAGAACGACTTGAGCAGGAAGTCGAACGAATTCCAACGCTGGAACGAGAAGTTCAAGATGCCAGAGACGATGCCATAAGAGCTCGCAACGCTCAAACAGCAACAGAACTGGGTATTGACGACTGGGATGAGACTCAGCCGCTGGAATTACAAGCCAGACGCATCAGAGAAAAAATCCTTAAAATCAAGCCATTGGCTGCCACAACAAGACAGCCTGCTGAAGAAGCTGCAAAAGCAAAGCAGGCGAACATTGGAGGCAAGCGCAAAATTACTTCAGTCAATGGAAACACTCTGGATGACCTTCAATCCACTCAAGAGCAGCTGGATCAAATCACCGGACTACCTGATGAGAAAGTCCGGGAAAAACTGGCTACCATTGAAGGTCAGCTCGGCCTGACTCCGAATCACGAAGAAGACCTTGAAGCTCGTCGCAAGGCGATTCAATGGAATCTTAAACGGCAGGCAATTGAGATTACTCAACAATATAAAGAGGAGCAACTGGAACAGGAAAGACCGGATGTCTGGTTACAAAAACTTCACCAGGCATTCGAACAAATTCCACAGCTGGAACAACAGGTTCGTGATACCGCAGCAGATGTCACAAAAGCCCGCAACACTAAAACAACAGATCTTGGTTTTGATGGCAGAGATGATACCCAGCCAATGGTTGCTGCAATGAGACAACCCGCGCAAGAAGCTGCAAACGCAAAGCAGGCGAACATTGGAGGTCAGCGCATCTTTACTTCAGTCAATGGAAACACTATGGGTCAACTTTATTCCATTAAAGATCAACTGCTTCAAATCGCTGGACTGCCCGATGAGAAAGCCCGGGAAAAACTGGCTAACATTGAAGGCCGACTCGGCCTGATTCCGAATATCGAAGATGACCTTAAAGCCCGTCAGCAGGCCATTAAGTGGGATCTTAAACAGCAGGAAATTGAGATTATTCAACAATATAAAGAGGCTCAACATGATCAGGAAAAACCGGAAGTCTGGTTACGAAAACTTCAGCAGACAATCAAACAAATTCCAAAGCTGGAACAACAAGTTCGTGATGCCGCAGCAGACGCCACAAAAGCCCGCAATGCACAAATAGCAGCAGAGCTTGGTATTGGTAACTGGAATGATGCCCTGTCACCAGAGGAACAAACGAGCATCATCAGCCAAAAAATTCTTGAAAACAAGCCTCCAGTACCCGCAACATCGATTATCGCAACACCGTTTGTCGCACCATCGGTTGTCGCACCCTCGGCTGTCGCACCCTCGGCTGTCGCACCCTCGGCTGTCGCACCCTCGGCTGTCGCGCCATCGGTTGTCGCACCCTCGGCTGTCGCGCCCTCGGCTGTCGCGCCATCGGTTGTCGCAACACCGTTTGTCGCAACATCGGTTGTCGCAACACCAGTTGCCAGAACATTGGTTGCCGCAACACCGGCTGCCATAACATCAATTCCCGCAAAAGACACAACAGAACACCCTGCGGAAGAGGCTGCAAAAGAAAAAATAGCGGCCATTGAAAGCAAACTCAATATTATTCCAGACAATGAAAATGATCTGGAGACCCGCCTTCAGTCCATTCATCAACAGCTGCAACATGAGCAAGGGCCAATCGGTCGTGTAACCCGGAATAATCTGGCTAACTTTGAAATTCAGCTCGGTCTGGTTCCGGATAATAAAAAGGACCCGCAAGTCCGTCACCAGGCTATCAGGGAGCAACTAAAAGAGCAGGTAGCTCAGATCGATCAAGAACTTTTTCAAGCTAAGGTTAAAGCCAGCTATGCAACCCTTGCCGCCTATTTAAACATTGAGAATTTTGGTAGCAGTGCAGATATTGAGGATCAGGAACAGCGCCTGCTTCAAAAACTTACAACAATGGATGCTGAACATAAAATTCTGCATAAGAGCCTGAAGACATTGAGAGATCAAAAGGATTTAGAGGACTCTTTCACCTATGCCAGAAAAGCCGCTCTGGCAGAGGTTCTTGGTATTGACCTAAATAAAAACAGCAAACTGGAAGACCGGAAAACCCTGGAAAGAACGGTACATGTCAAGCTCTTCGAGCTTGCAAAGCTGGAAAAAGAACTGAAAGACATCAGAACACCAGGCCACCCTGAAGCGATGCCTGAAGTCCTTGAGACACTGAGTAATGTGGAAATAGCCCTTGAGATGCGTAACCTTGATGAAAGTAACGATGTATATCTCCGTCGCCAGGCCATTTCTGATGACATGCAGGCATTCATCAGAGATGCCAGACAGCGGACAGAGGAAGAGGCCCTCAGCCTGCTGAAAGCCGCAGAAGAAATACTCAACATCAAAGTCAATGAAGAGGATGACAAAACAACAAGACTCACCAAAATTTATAGAATACTTTACATCGGTGACCTCCCGGACAAGCTGCTGGATGAGTTAGACAATAACCTCTGGGCTTATAAAATCACGGCCCGGGGCGAGAAGAATCTCAAACTCCTTAAGCTTCTTGCACATCTTCACTATAAAATCGAAGACCCGGGCCCGGGTAAGCATGCCACAGAACAACAGATAGCTCTGCTGGAAGCCGTAGAAGAAATACTTAATATCAATTTCGATGAAGAGGATGACAAAGCAGCGAGACTTGCCTGGGTCCATACAGTGCTTGACGACGGCGATATCTCAGAAGATACGCTGGACCGCATAGGTCAAGCCCTCTGGAAAGGAGACAGCACAGCCCTGAGCGAGAGGGATCTCAAACTCAAGAAGCTTCGTGCGGTTCTAGCCTATAAAGTTGAGGATTGGTACCTGGACAAGCACGCCAAAGAACAACAGACATGTTTGCTTGCAGCCGTAGAGGAGAAGCTGAAGATCCACCCTCATGAATATGTTGCTGCTAAAGAAAGGGGCGAAGCTCTCACCGCGAAACTGGCCAAAGATCTGAATATCGCATTTGCAGAAGATGACAATCTGTCTGATCAAAAGGATGCTCTAAAAGCCAAAGTTCAGGCATTAATGGATGAATTCGACGAAGCTTCTGACGATGAAGGTGTCAGAAGAGCCAGAAACAATGAACTGGCCCATCAACTCAGCATTAAGGACTATGAAGAGGATGCCACTATCAACAATCAGAACAGTCTGATTGAAGCAAAACTCAAAGAGCTGTATGAAGCAATTTTCAATGCAGGTCAGCCTGACATTAATGAGCGTATCGCAACCATTGAAAATGATCTTGACAAGCAAATGGCTCGCTTGGGATCTAAACCCCGATACGCTCTTGATCGTGAGCTAGCCAGAGCCAAAGGAGACATAGAAAAAGCTAAAAGTGAGTTGGAGTCAATCCATCGCAAACTGGATGCTGTTTATGGTAAACAAGCGGCATTCGCACATTCTGGTGACACCCCCTCTGACACGGATTATGCAGCCACTGATGGTCAGGTTGAAGTCGATCACGCTAAGGGCGAAATGCCTGCCATCAGGAGAAAGTACACTCAGGTCACGAATTTCCTGCGAGAGCAAGATTTGCGAGAAATGGAATTGGCAGCCTATGCAAAAGTTGAAGAAAAACAGGCACAAGAGGATCTGAACAACAAAAATCAAGACATTGACGAGAGCCCTTTGCAGAATTTAGTAGCGAACCGGAAGCAAGCTCTGTTATCAGAAGCACAGGAAGCTATGGAGGATCATGAGGGGAGTCTTAAAGTCATTGAAGATGCCATGGGTCTCAAACCAGACTCTACCGCTAGCTATGATACCCGGATTGATGCCCTCAGAAAGAAAAAGCTGGAACTATTCGGGGATGATGGTAGTGGCGGCAAAATCCTGCAACTGATCCGGCAACAGGAGCGTCTGAAAAAAGAAGCAGTAGTCAAAAAAGCGAATATAGAGAACATGGAGCAAGTTCTGGAAGCTGCAGAGGAAGTTGTCAGAAATGAGGGTGGCCCCTTCCAGTACACGCCGGGACAGGCAGAAATACTCGCCAATATGTACGCCTTCATTCGAGCGCACTCTCTCAAGAAGCAGGCCCTGGAAGCCGCAATGGGTCTGGCACACTCAGCAGAACTGAGTGATAAACCAGTACCCGATCTTCTGACTTTTGACTTTGACGATGAATGGGCACCTGTTCACTTGCAGGCATCGGTCGGCAACGATCTAACGTTTGATCAGGCCAGACGAATGGTAGAAGTCTTCAAAAATCTGAAGACGACATTCACGTCCGGGCCTGAAGCAGGTCCGTCTCTGAGCCCTCTGAAAGAAGCCCGGGATCTGGCAAACAGGGCAAGGATTTATATTAAAAGCGGGCCACAACAGTACGACGATGAAATCCACGGTATGGGCGAAGCCGCTATTTACTTCGTCGATTGTGAGGCAAGGGATCTGAAAGGCTTCTCGGAATACTTCGCTGCCCGTTCTGCCAGTGGTAACAAGATCATAACGCTATTGCGTGAAGGTCTGATCAGCAAGGTTGAACTGGAGAACTACATCACGGCCGTCAGAAGTGTCGACGGTTATCAGACAGTGGATGAATTTGAGCACTTCCTGGGCTATGGACATGGAATCAAAGTGGCTGATTTCAAGGCTGTTGTCCGGATGCTGTCCGATGAGGGTGTTAAGGAATTCATGCAGAATGCCTTTACTCCTATGCCCCTGACTGGCCCGGCGGGTATGAAGGAGTCTGTTGCCGGCATGAAAGAGTACGCAGCTTCTGTTATCGCCAACTACGTTCTTGACGATATCGCCTTTGAAAACGGCCGCAAGACGGCTGCATTCCTGACCAATGTTCAGGATACCCTGACACCTTATGCCAATGCTGCTGGCATGTCTGAATCAGAGCTGATCCAGATTATCCATGGCACACTGATGCAGACTCATGCCGCAGCCGTTGAGCGGCAGCTCAATGATTACTGGATCAAGCCTTCGGCCTCGCTGGTGCAGGCGGTCACCTGGTACTTCTCCAGCTACAAACCTCTACTGGTGACATATACCGCCAGGCATGCTGCCAGAGTGTCCCTCGCAAACATGGCGTTTCTCTACCTTCTGGATTTGACCAACAGGGGTGATTACCTGCACCGGATGCCAACACCTTTCCAAAACTGGTTAGAACGCTACGGTGTTGACCTTGACCGAACTGACCAATATGCCTACCACAGTGGCATTGAAAAAGTCTCTGAAGTGGGTGGGCTGGCAATGCCATTGGGTAGGGCCGCTTCCTCAGTCATCCTGCTGAAAACCGGCTCTTTACTGTTTGCCAGACAATACAACGCGAACCCCTACATGTATCGCAACATTTTCCGTCTGGTGCCCGATATAGTGAAATCCATGGGGTCCGGACAGGGAGTTCAAATACCGCTGCTGCACAGGATGACACCCGAAAAAGTGAAAACTCTGGCCTCTGCCACAGCCGGTCTGGTGATGGGTCCGGTTGCCACGGCCGGAGCATACGCCTATGGTATACTATCCCGGTATACCTATGCGCAAACGTTCGGGTTTGCTCTGGCGTCGAGTCTCACTTTCGACTTTTTCATGAACGACAACAAGATGCTGACTCAATGGCTGGGTGGCCCCCTGGGCCGAAGTCTTGACACCATCAACCGCTGGCGAGGAGTCGGTGAAACCGGCGATAACTATGCGAAACGTACTGCCATTGCTACACCTCAACGCTTCAATGAAACGCATGAAGAGTACGCAGGCCGCGTTAAAGTAAACAACATGATGCATGGCTGGACTCGAAGCGAAAATTATCTGCAGTTTCGTGAACGCCGTGATCGCACCATGAAGTTGTTTGACAATGGCTGGGAGAAATACTTCAGGGAAAATGTGCCTGAATGGTCATTCTCCCATGTAGAAAGTATTCCCTACTCTTACACTCTGGGTACCTTCTTCAACTGGCAACAGAGCGACGATAAGAAAGTTTCTGGTCATGATAAAAAAATGCTTCTCAAGGGAGACGATAAAGTGACCCGCGACGAACTCTGATATCAGAAATCAGCGGATGACCTTTTCACAACCATCCCAACGAAACCAGTTTAAAGGAATACATACTGGTTTCGTTCTTCTGAGGCATTAGAATGACGAGCGCTCACCCCAATGTATCAAGCCTTGCAGTAGCCGTTGCCATCAGTTCTTTCGTCACGGGTACACAGGCACTGGCGGATCGCGGGCTGCAGACAAAGTCTGTCGATATTCAGAGCAACGGACATACAGAGTTTACCCGGAGTGAGGTCATCGTTAAACCCACTTTAGGTGATGACCAGCAACCTGTTTTCCAATCCTTTACCACCACGTATCCTGATCAGGCTCCGGCCAGAGCGAGCTATATCGGCGCTTCTATAAGCTTTACAGACATTCTTTCTGATATTGATAGTGTTGTATCCACTGTTGATCTGTTTGAAACAGGTGAGAATAACGTCGCTCAGAAATACACCAAAGTCCTGAAAGTGGCTGATGAGGGTGTCTTCAAGTTCTCCCATAACCTTGCAGAAAAGAAACTGGTCATTGAAGTCAGGGGCGGAATGACCGACCAGGATTCAGTTAAGGCTGTTCGTGATCAATTAATGGGCATTGAATCATTAGAACCGTTAACGGAAATCGCCGGACCCGGACAACTGTTCGGAGTCCTGAAAGGTGCAAATGACAGAGCAGGAAACCTTGGCACAAGTGATCACTATGTCGCCCTTGCCACCATCGAAGTAGGAGCCGTTGAAGTAAACGAGCGCACCTTCATGCGTCTTATCGCTTCCGGCGATCAGCCCCCCGACCCGGGACACCTGGGTCAATCAATCTTTGTCAACGACGAGTCCCTTTTTGCAGCCGCCACCTCAGCCTATATCCAGGTTCATGTCCTTGGAAAGAATTTACAACAGAAGGCACTTAATAATCTGTTAGCACACAGCAAACCCGTCGGATATATTGTACACATTGAGGATGATACACAGGCATATCCTGTGCCTGCGGGTTATCCAAAGTTGGAAGTGGTAGAGGCCCCGGGAGAGATTATTGTTTTCCGTGGTCAGATACCGAATCCGGGCGATGTCGCTTTTGTGGAAAGACTCTTTACACTCGACGAAGAAGCTGTCATTGATGACTCTCCTTTTCCAGTGATAGCAAAGGTTAATAAAAACAAGGTCAAAAGCTATCAGTACACCCTTCGTAGCAGGCAGATGGCGCTGCTGGAGGAGTTGGCTGCACAGCCCAATGCAGAACCCGACCCTCATAAACTGATGAAGCTTGCGGACTATGAATACCTCCAACAGGCATTGAGCAGTGCAATTCCAGATCGAGCAGATGAATTTCAGTTCTCATCTGCAAATATCAAAGTCGCTGCAAGGATCATCACGCCAAACTGGATGGAGGCCCAATTCGTAAAACACTTCAGCTTCAAACCAAAACTTAGAGATTTTCTGACTAATGGGTATTTTGTTCAGAAACTTATGCCTCTTTTACCCTCAGTGATGGTCGGGGCCTTTGACAGAGACGAAACGTTTGCAACCAAAATCATGGACGACATGACCAGACAACTGATTGAGGTGGAAAACAAGCTGAAAGAACTACAGAAAGAGGAAATCAGGCTCATCCGGTTTAAATATGCGTTGCAGCACGAATTGGATAGAGCCGATGCCAGCGAGCACATGAAACCGGAAGTACAAGAACGCTATCGGAAAGTTGAGGATAAACTTGCAGAGATTCTTGTTAAGCAGAAAGGTCAGAGAGACCTGCAAGAGAAAATGATGCAGGAAGTCGAGCGAACTGCTCTGCTGGAACAACAACTTCGTAATTCCAGAAAACAAGCCAAAAAAATTCACATTACTCAACTGGCAAAGGAGCTTGGTATTGATGACTGGGATGATACCCAGCCACAAGAAAAGCAAGCCAGACGTCTCTTGGAGAAAATGAATGATATGTGCAAAGCAGTTATCGTGGCACTTACCGCAACAGGACAACCTGACGAAGAAGCTGTAAAAACAAAAGTGCCGATGATTGAAAGCCAGCCCGGTCAACAACGTACTCAACGACAAAGCATCAGCACAGAGACGGAAAAAATAGATAAAATCAAAGCCTGCTTTGCAATCACTGCTTCACATTTAAACCTCAAGACATTTGATGGCAATGCAGATATTAAGACTCAGCAAAAAGTTCTGCTTCAGAGAGTCAGGGCACTGGATGCTCATAGACAGACAATCATGGCGCTGAATGATCGTCAACATCAACCGCTTCAAAGACTTCTCACAAAGAACATTCAAGACGGAGAAATGAAGGTTCAGGATTTACAGGCAAAATTTGTTAAAAGCGGTCTTGATGAAGCTGAAATCAGACTCATGCAAGCTACTGTGGCAACAATTTATGGTACCGCACCGGACCCGGACAGCACACCAGAGTCTCGCAGAGAATTCATGGAAACTATCCAGTTCAATATCAGGAAACTTGAAGTTCTGGAAGATGAACTGGAACTTATCAGAACACCTGTCCACTCAGCCGGGCCTGAAGTGCTTGATAAACTCAGTGCCGTGGAAAAAGTCCTGGGCATGCCCAGTAACGAGTACGATGTGTATTACCGTCGTCAGGCCATTGCTGAGGTAATGCAGTCACACATCACAGCCGCACAGCGCGCAGAAAAAGAGATCCTGGAATTACTGAAGGGCTCAGAGAAAACACTCGAAATTGAAGTCAATAAAGGCGATAACAAAGTAACAAGACTTAGCAAGGTTCACAGGACACTGCTCGAAGATGATATCCCGGAAAACAAACTGGATGAGATAGGAAATAACCTCTTTAAACCAGGCAGCATAACTCTGAGTGCAGACAAGCAAGAAAAAATTAATCTGCTTAGTACACATTTTAGAGGTCATATCTTAAACGAGTTTGAGTCCCCCTTAAGACTACAGAAAAGGTTACTTCAAGCTATAGAGACCGGACTGAAGATTGACAAGAATGAAAACGTTGCTGCCAAAGAAAGAAGCAGGGATTTCATTGCTAAACTGGCCTGGAATCTAAAAGTAGAATTAAAAAAAGATACCAGTCTTAATGAACAGAAGGATGCTCTGAAAGAAAAAATTTGGGCATTAATGGATGATTTATACGAACACAATGTCGATGAAGCTATCAAAAGAGATATAAACAATAAAATTGCTCACCAACTCGAGATTGGGGACTATCAGGATGATGCCCCCATGGAGGATCAGCTCAGTGACATCGCAGCAAAACTCATAGGTTTGGCAGAACAAGTAAACGAAGCGGGTCACCCCAATGTCAACGAACGTATCGCAGCCATTGATGCTGAGCTTGACAGGCAACTCGCTCGTCTGGGGCCTAAACCTCGATACGTTCTTGAGCGTGAGGTCGCCAGAGCCAGACAAGCAGTAAGAGAAGCTGAAGATAAGTCGGAAGCGGTCTATCGCAAACTAGATGATGTTTATCACAAAAAGGGGCCTGTTTCTGCTGACGTCGACCCTGTCACGGGTGAAGACATGATAGCGCCTGATCGGGTAGTGAAAAAAATTCAAACCAGCCTGGGTCTGACACTGGGTGATGAGCAAACCACTGGAGACCGAATAGACGACATCAACACCATCGTTCATGGTTGGGATGAAGTCGATGAAGTTGATCAAACAGCGGGGGGCGAACTGCCTCAAACCAGGAAAAAGTACGCTGATGTCACAGAATTCCTGCGTGAGAACGACTGGAAAAGTGTAGAAGTGACCAATAGACGGCAAGAAGAGTGGAACGCACAAAAGTTTCTCGATCGTAAAAAACTGGAGATTGAAGATATTGGTAACACAGATGAGAAGACTAAAACCAAACGTAAGCAGGAAATCGCCAGACTGGGTTTAATCCTGAAGCGAAGAAGTGAAGCTTTATCAAAAGCAAAAGACGCTCTGACGGATTATCATAAAACCTTTCTTGACGTCGCTGAAGATGCTGTTGGCATTGAACCAGACCCTTCTGATACCTATAAAGACCGGATCAAGACCCTGAGAAACAAACGTCTGGAGCTGGGCGGGAATGATGGAAAGGGTGGCAAGATCCGGCAACTGGTTCAGGAAAAGGCCCGACTTGAAGCTGAGCTTGAGACCATAAAAGCAGACATCGGGAGAATGAAGGAAGTCCTGAAGGCTGCCGAAGAAGCCGTCGAAAATGACGGCGCCCCATTCCAGTACACGCCCGGACAGGCAAAAATACGGGCGGATTTGCATGCTTACATTCAGGGGGAATCTCTCAGGAAACAAGCTCTTGAAGCCGCAATAGGTCTGGCAGAATCAGCAGTAAAAAGCGGTAAGACAATCCCCTGCCTGTCAACTTTCGATTTTGACGATGAATTTGCACCGATTCGCTTGAAGGTATTGGCCGGAAACGATCTGACGCTTGATCAGGCCACCCGGATTGTCGAAGTCCTCAAAAATCTGAAGGCAACATTCACATCAGAGTCTTCAGAAAACCAGACTCTGAACCCTCTGGAAGAAATTCAGAAGCTGGCCTTCCGGGCGAAGATTCACATCGGAACCGGGACACAAGAGTACGACGATGAAATCCACGGTATGGGCGCAGCAGCTATTCACTTCGTCGAGCATGAACAAGGGGATCTGAAAAGCTTCCCGGAATACTTCGCTACTCACTCTGCCAGTGGTAACAAGATCATCACTCTATTGCGTGAAGGTCAGATCAGCCAGGTTGAACTTGAACACTACATGAAAGCCGTCAGAGGTGTCGACGGTTATCAGACAGTGGATGAATTTGAGCACTTTCTTGGTTATAAACACGGCGTCAAGGTGCCTGATTTCAGGCAGGTTGTCCTGATGCTGCCGGACGAGGGTATTGAGGAGTTTGTACAGGATACTTTTACTCCTGTGACCGTGGCCACCTCTGCCCCGGCAGGTATGCAGGAATCAGTTGCCGGCATGAAAGAGTTCGCAGCTGCTGTCATTGCCAACTATGTTCTTGACGATCTTGCCTTTGAAAACGGTCGCAGGACGGCAGCATTCCTTACCAATGTTCAGGATACCCTGACACCCTACTCCCATGCTGCCGGAATATTTGAATCAGAACTGATCCAGACTATCCATGGCATATTGATGCAGGTTCATGTTGCCGCTGTTGAGCAACAGCTCAATGAAAACTGGGTCAAACCTTCAGCCTCCCTGATACAGGCGGCAACCTGGTACTTCACCCACTACAAACCGCTACTGGTGAGCCACAGCGCCCCGGAGGCTGCCAAATTGTCCCTCTCAAGCATGGCTTTCCTCTATCTTCTGGATCTGACCAACCGGGGCGATTACACGCACAGGATGCTCACACCTTTCCAGCACTGGTTGGAACGCTGCAGTGCTGACCTTGACCGAACCGGCCAATATATCTACCACAGCGGCATTGAAAAAGTCTCTGAAGTGGGTGGGCTGGCAATGCCATTGGGCAAAGCTGCTTCCTCAGTCATCCTGCTGAAAACCAACTCTTTACTGTTTGCCAGACAATACAACGCCAACCCCTGTAGGTATCGCAACCTTTTCCGCCTGGTTCCTGAAATAGTGAAATCCATGGGTTCCGGACAGGGGATTCAGATACCCCTGCTTTACAGGATCACACCTGAAAAAGTGAAAACACTGGCCTCTGTCACAGCCGGCCTCGTGCTGGGTCCGGTTGCTACTGCCGGATCATACGTCCACGGACTTGTATACGGATTTACCTACGCGCAAACCTTCGGATTGGCCCTGGCGTCGAGTCTCACTTTCGACTTTTTCATGAACGACAACAGGATGCTCACACAATGGCTGGGCGGACCTCTGGGGCGAAGTCTTGACAAGCTTAATCGCTGGCGAGGCACGGGTGAATCGGAATATGGCTATGTGAAACGTACAGCTGTTGCCACGCCTCAACGCTTCAATGAAACGGATGAAGAGTATGCAGGCCGTATTAAAACAAACAATGTAATGTTTGGCTGGACACGGAGTGAGAGTTATCTGCAATTCCGTGAAAGACGTGATCGCACCATGAAGATGTTTGACAATGGTTGGGAGAAATACTTCAAGAAAAGTGTGCCTCAATGGTCATTTTCCCATGCAGAAAGTATTCCTTACTCCTACACTCTGGGAGCCTTCTATGGATGGCTGCAGAGCGGTAATAAGAAAGTTCATGCTCATGATAAGAAAAATGCTCCTCAAGAGAGACGATAAAAAGACCGGCGACGAATTCTGATATCAGCAATCAGCGGATGAACTCTTCATAAACAAACGAAACCTACCATACTGATTTAGTTCTTCTGAGGTAGTAGAATGACAAATGCCCGTCACAATGCATTAAGCCTTGCTGTGGCCATTGCCATCGGTTCTTTCATCGTCGGTACACAGGCACTGGCCGATCGCAGGCTGCAAACAAAGTCTGTGGATATTCAGAGCAATGGACAGGCGGAATTCACCCAGAGTGAGGTCATCGTTAACCCAACATTGGATGATGACCAGCAGCCAATCCCTAATTCCTTTACTACCACCTACCCTGATCAGGCTGAAGCCAGAGCGGGCTATATCGTTCCTTCTGACGGCTTTACAGACATTCTTTCTGGTATTGAGGGTGGCGTTTCCGTAGTTGACCTTTTTGAAACAGACGACAATGACGCTGCTCTGAAGTACACCAAAGTCCTGAAGGTCGGTAATGAGGGAGTCTTCAGGTTCACTCATAACCTTAAAAAAAATAAACTGCTCATCGAAGTCAGGGAAGGAATGACACATCAGGATTCAATCAGGGCTGTTCGCGCTCAATCAGACAACACCCAAACATTAGATCCGTTTACGAAAGTTGCCAGCCCCGAACATCTCGCTGGAGTGCTCAAAAGCGCCAGGGAAAGAACAGGAAAACTTGGCGAAGTAGATAAATTTGTTGCTCTTGCCAACCTCGAAGTAGACAAGGTTGATGTAAGAGGGCGCACCTTTATGCGTCTTGTCGCTGCCGGCGACCCTCCTCCTGAACTGCAGCGCCTGGGTCAATCGATCTTTGTTAATGATGAAGCTCTTTTAGCAGCAGCCACCTCTGCCTATACCCAGGTTCATGTTCTGGGAAAAGAATTACAACTGTACGCTCTGGAAGATTTTTTGTCATACGATCAACCCGTCGGCTATGTCATACACGTCGAGGATGAGACACAGATTTATCCTGTTCCTGCTGATTATCCAAAACTGGAAGTGACTGAAGCTCAGGGGAAGATTATTGTTTTCCGTGGTCAGAAACAGAATCCAACCGATATAGCTTTTGTGGAAGGTCTCCATGACATCTGGGCAGGACTTTCCGATTGTGATGATGAGCCGATTTTACAAGTTAAAAAAGACAATGTCAGAAGCTACCAGTACATCATTAGAAGCAGACAGATGGCACTGCTGGAGGAGTTAGCCTTACAGCACAATACCGGACTTAACAAAGGTAGACAGTACGATCAAAAACTGGAGTCGCTTGCATACTATGAACATCTTCAGCAGGCATTGACAACTGCTACTTCAGATGGAGCAGATCAATTTGAATTCACAATACCACACATCACATTCGTTTCGTCGTTTATCACTCCTACCTGGGTGCATATGCAACTGGTAAAACACTTCGGCTTCAAACCTGTACTTAGAAATTTTCTGACTAACCGGGATTTTATTCATGATATTCACGAACGTATTCCCACTATCACCAAAATGTCTGGCGATCCTTTTGACGATCTTTTTGACGAAGACGGCAGCTTTGCTTCCAGGGTCAATGACAACTTTGCCGGTCAGCTGCTTGAGATGGAAAACGAGCTTTACGAGCTAAGCAAACGGTTACAGCGCAGAGCACAAATAGCCATTGGTAGTGATGAAGAAAAACTGAGAACCTCACAACTCAGGCCGGAAGTTGACGATGAGATTATGCAGCTTCGTCAAGACCTGGAACAAAAGACAAACCTGATACATAGACTTCAGAAAGAAATCGATCGAACAAACCCACAGCTGGAACGCAAAGTCCTTGATGCCAGAGCGAAAGCCAGAAAGATTCGCAACCTTGAACTTGCCATTCAGCTTGGTATGGATGACTGGGATGATACTCTGCCACCAGAACAGCAAGCCGAACTCATCCGCATAAAAATTCATGAAATCAAACAGGCGATTGCTGCCGCAGGGCAGTTTGATGATGAGGCTGCAAAAGAAGCTGCAATCAAAGCCATTTATACATCTTTTGCCGTGTATTTAAACATTCAGAATTTTGATGACAATACAAGTATTGACGTTCAGAAAAAATGTCTGATTCAAAAAATCAAGGCCATAAATTCTCAGGAACAGCTCCTGTCTCAAAAACTTAAGACAATGGATCTTCAACAGGACATCCTGATTAAGAGAATCAAGACACTGAGTAAGCAACAGGCTATTGAGAATTCTTACACTGAGGAAAGAAAATATGCTATAGCGGCGATTCTTGGTATACAGAGCGAAGATAACACACCAGAAGACCGCGAAACTCTGGAATCAACAGTGCGTATGAAACTCTTCGAGTTTGCAAAGCTGAAACAGGAACTGCAAGACATCAGGACACCCGGCCACCCCAGTGCCATGCCTGAAGTACTTAAGAAACTCAGTGTCGTGGAAGAAATCCTGAGTCCGGATCGCTCCTCTGAAAAGGACGATGTGTATCTCCGTCGTCAGGCCATTTCTGATGACATACAGGCATACATCCGGGAAGCCGGACAACGGTCAGAGGAAAAGGCCCTGAAAATACTGGAAGCCATAGAAGCACTATTCAACATAAAAACCAATGAAAATGATGACAAAACAACAAGAGTTGACAGGATTCGTACAAGACTTAATGACGATAATCTTCCGAAATACATACTGAATGAGATGGCCAAAGCCCTCTGGGAAGATGACAGCAGAGCTCTGGAGGAGAGAGATATCAGACCTGACAGGATTCGTAAGCGTCTTACTTTTAAAATCGAAAATTCGGATCAGCGAGCAAGAGAACGACAGGCAGATTATATTCTGGCTTTAGAGGACAGGCTAAACATCTACCCTCATGAAAACGTCCCAGCTAAAACAAGAGGTGAGGCTTTCACTACTAAACTGGCCAGTGATCTGGGGTTAAAATTTACAAAGAATGAGAACCTGTCTGACCGGAAGCATGCTCTGAGAGGCAAAATTCTGGCATTAATGAGAGAAGTAAACGAAATCTATGACGATGAAAGTATCAAAAGAATCAGAAACTATGAAATAGCTTGCCAACTCGGCATTAAGGGCTTTAAAGATAATGCCCCTTTCGACCAAAGTCTGATTGAAGCAAAACTCCAACAGTTGGATGACAAAGTTCTCAATGCCGGTCGGCCTGACGTTAATGACCGTATTGCAGCCATTGAAAATGAGCTTGACAGGCAAATGGCCCGCCTGGGACCTAAACCCCGATACGTTCTTGAACGTGATGTGGCCAGAGCCAGAGGAGACATAGAAAAAACTGAAAGTGAGCTGGAGGAATTTCGTCGCAAACTGGATGCGGTTCATAGTAAAGCAGTGCCGAATTCAGTACCGGAACAGAAAGAAACACTCGTATCAGATGACGCCCGGATTGTTGCCTTAAGAAACAAGCAGCTGGAGCTGTTCGGGGATGATGATACTGCCGACAGGATCCTGCAACTGACCCGGCAGCACGAATGTCTGGAAAGAGAAGTAGAAGTCAGGGAAGCGAATATAAAGAACATGAAGCAAGCACTGGCAGCTGCAGAACAAGCCATGGAAAATGAGGGCGGGCCCTTCCAATATACGCCGAAACAGGCAAACATACTGGCCCATTTACACACCTTCACTCAGACACATCCTCTCAGGAAACAGGCTCTGGAAGCCGCACTGGGTCTGGCAGAATCAGCAAAACTGTGCGGTAAACCGGTACCCAATTTCCAGACTTTCGACTTTGACGATGAATTTGCACCCATTCGCCTGCAGGCAAAGGTCCCTGATCTGACATTTAATCAGGCCACCCGGATTGTGAAAGTCTTCAAAGATCTGAAGACGACATTCGCCCTCGAGTCTCCGGAAGATCAGTCTCTGAAGATTCTGGATGAGGTCCAGAATCTGGCGAGCCATGCGAGGGCTTACATTAAAACCGGGCCACAAGAATACGACGATGAAATATACGGCATGGGCGAAGCAGCCACTTACTTCGTTCAGCATGAGCAAGGGAATCTGAAAGACTTCTCGGAATACTTCGCTGTCCGTTCTGTCAGTGGTAACAAGATCATCTCTCTATTGCGTGAAGGTCTGATCAGCCAGGTTGAACTTGATCAATATCTAAAGGCCGTCAGAGGTGTTGATGGTTACCAGACAGTGGATGAATTTGAACATTTTCTTGACTACGGACATGGCGTCAAGGTGCCCCGGTTCAAAGCCGTTGTCCGGATGCTGTCCGACGAGGGTGTTGACGAGTTCGTACAGAGCGCTTTTTCTCCTGTGATCGTGACCGCCACTGAACCGGCAGGTATGAAGGAGTCTGTTGCCGGCATGAAAGAATATGTAGCTGCTGTCATCGCCAACTACGTTCTTGACGACATTGCCTTTGAAAACGGCCGCAAGACTGCAGCATTTCTTACCAATATTCAGGATACCCTGGCGCCTTACGCCAATGCCGTTGGCGTGTCTGAATCTGGGCTGATCAAGGCTATCCATGACACATTGATGCAGGCTCATGCCACAGCGGTTGAGCTAGAGCTCAATGATTACTGGATCAAACCTTCCGCCTTCCTGCTACAGGCAGTCACCTGGTACCTCTCCAGCTACAAGCCTCTACTGGTAACCCGGACCGCCCCGGAAGCTGTCAGGCTGTCTCTCTCAAACATGGCGTTCCTCTATCTTCTGGACCTGACCAACCG
>NZ_JAHHPQ010000109.1:0-68537 GCF_024606245.1 Endozoicomonas sp. SESOKO2 | reverse complement strand
CTCAAAATACTTCAATTTGCGATACTTTCTTACCGAATACGAGAAATATTTCTGTGTGCCGTATTGAAGAAGACTGGACAAAAAAGCCGCGCTAAAGCCACTTTTTTGTCCAGTCTGGCTTTCATCTCAGGGAACTAATCACTCTTCCAAAACTCTAACATTCAGTGAGTCATGAAACCTGATTGAAAAGGAGTGCGCTCGTGAACATTTTAAACCATGCTATCAAGCTGATAACTGCATTAATCGTAACGATGAGTTTCTGCATCAAAGCTGATATTACAGAACAAGAAAAAAAAGAGCCCTATTTGAGCGCCGGGCTAGTCGACTATGATATTAAGTACCTCATAGAAGTGGGAACCACACCAGAAGAAGTCCTACTTTTTGCTCAAGAAGCCCCAATGGTCAGCCCATATGATATTCACCGTTTTACCCAACGCAACATCACTTCGGATATAGTTGCATCGTTTCATCCCAGGGTAGCGGGTGACGAGATTTTTATAGAAAAGATTCTCAAGGCGGGATTAACACCCCAAACGGCCAATCGCTACGTCGAGGCCGATATTGATTCAGCCACCCGTATTATCGCTTACGCTAAATATGGAATACCTTCTGATCTCGCGGGCAGCTTAAATAAAAACGGCATCTCTGTCTTGACTGACTTTGCGCATACTAACCTTCAGGAAGCGTTCGAACACGGGCTAACGACAGAAGATTTGCCCAGATACAAGGGACTCACCGGATCAGCCTATGATTTAAAAAAACTCTATTTTTCAAAAGTGCCTGCTGATTTTCTTCATGAAGCCGTGAGTAAAAACATAAGACTGGAAGATGCGACTTCTCTCTACTTCCGCGGCATTGACCTGGACACCTACCCATCTCTAATCTCTGACCAACAGACTTGTGCTGCCTACCCCACAACCCACCTTGAGTTTGAGTACTTGGGTAATCTTGTAGACTACCACAGTAAAAAAGAGCCTATTCCACTTCCAAAAGCTCTATTTTTCCGGCTTAACACACTATTTACATACGATACCATGGACTATTTTTCAACGAACGATCAGGAGGAGATTTTCAAGTACGTTGAAGACATAGTCAAACAGACAACAAAAAAACCAACGATTTATAGTTTGCTCTACCTGACAGCACTGATTGTCACACAAAAGCTTCACTACGCAAAAGTAGATGAAGGCGAGCTGAAGCTGACTTTCTCAAAAGAACGTCCGATAGTTGAATTTTGGCGGAGAGGGATTGGCGACTGTGATAAATACACGGTATTGGGGATGGTTGTTTTTAATCAACTGAAACAACTGTTTCCTGACGTACTGGCAAATGTTTACCTGACCGATAAGTTGTTTTCAACATGTAAAAACCATGCTTGGAACACCGTCGTCATTGCCGAAGAAGATCGCCTGATTTTCACATACATTGACATAACAAGGTTCGATAGTGATATCGATAGTCCAAAGGTTGGTTTTTGGGAGTTTCTAATAGTGAAGCAAATGCTAAAGAACCCGTTCAGAAACAAAAACGAAGGACTGGGAGCCATGATCACAGAGCTCTTTGACCATCAATACTTTCTTGGCGAATACGAGAAATATTTCTGTACGCCATAGATGAAGAAGGCTACACAAAAAAAGTGGCGCTAATGCCACTTTTTTATTTTCAATCTGGCAAACTGATCAGGACGACATATCGTCAAAGAACTTCTTAACCCCTTCAAAGAAGGACGTTTTCTTGGGAGACTGGCGATGTTCACCTTCTGCGACAAAGGTTTCCTTCAACTCTTGCATCAGCTCTTTCTGGCGTTCGGTCAGATGCACGGGTGTTTCTACCACCACACGACACATCAGGTCACCGCGACTGCCGCCACGAACTGGCGTGACACCTTTATCGCGGAGACGGAACAACTTGCCAGTCTGGGTTTCTTTTGGAATCTTGAGTTTTACCCGGCCGTCGAGGGTCGGAACTTCCAGCTCGCCACCCAGGGCGGCATCAACAAAGGTAATGGGCACTTCACAGTATAGGTGTTTGCCATCACGCTGGAAGATCGGATGGTCTACCACGCTGACCTGAACATAGAGATCTCCGGCTGGACCACCATTGACGCCTGCTTCACCTTCACCCGCCAGACGAATACGATCACCGGTATCGACACCGGCAGGAATCTTAACAGACAGCGTCTTATATTCCTGAACCCGACCTTCACCATGACACTCACGACAAGGGTCTTTAATCATCTTGCCAGTACCGTGACAGTCAGGACAGGTCTGCTGAACAGAGAAAAAGCCCTGTTGCATACGCACCTGACCCACACCACCACAAGTGCTACAAGTCACAGGAGAAGTCCCTTTTTTGGCACCTGTACCATCACAGGACTTACAACCGACCAGAGAAGGAATCTTGATTTTCTTGGTAGTACCCTTAACCGCCTCTTCCAGACTCAGTTCCAGTTGATAGCGCAGATCGGCACCGCGCTGAACGGAGCTTCGGGAATGACCACCACCGCCAAAGATATCACCAAAAACATCACCGAAGACGTCACCAAAGCCGCCAGCGCCACCAAAGCCACCAGCACCACCCATACCGCCCATGTTAGGATCGACACCGGCATGACCGTACTGGTCGTAGGCGGCACGCTTCTGATCGTCAGAGAGGATTTCAAAAGCCTCGTTGACTTCCTTGAAATTCTCTTCCGCTTCTTTGTCATCGGGGTTACGGTCAGGGTGGAACTTCATAGCCATACGGCGATAGGCCTTCTTGATCTCCTTGTCAGAGGCCCCCTTTTCTACGCCCAGTACTTCGTAAAAATCACGTTTTGCCATTAGTAACACCCTGTGGTCAGGTTCCGTCAGATCACCTGACCGAAATAATCCAAATCGCTTTCATACATCGGGAACGATCCCGATTTATTGAATCAGAGACTGTTTGGAAAATCGGCGAAACCTTTCAGACAGTCTCTTAAACACAACAGCGCGGGAGAAAGCTCCCGCGCCGCCAAATCAACTCATACCGCAGCGCGGAATGGGCTTACTTCTTGTCATCTTTCACTTCTTCGAACTCGGCGTCTACGGCGTCATCCGCAGCGGAAGAAGATTCAGCCTCCTGTGCACCTTCAGCGCCGGGTTGCTGAGCTTCTGCATACATCTTCTGAACCAGACCAGCAGAAGCTTCAGAGAGAGCCTTGGATTTCTCTTCGATGAGATCCTTGTCGTCCCCCTTCAGAGCCTCTTCCAGAGCAGTCAAAGCTTCGTTGATCGCACTCTTCTCTTCTTCCGTTGCCTTATCACCGGCTTCTTCCAGAGTCTTGCGCGTCGCATGTACCAGACCATCACCCGTGTTACGGACAGCCGCCAGTTCTTCGAACTTCTTGTCTTCAGCCGCGTTTGCTTCAGCGTCCTGAACCATTTGATCGATTTCATCGTCAGACAGGCCGGAAGACGCTTTGATCACGATAGACTGCTCTTTACCAGTAGCCTTGTCTTTGGCAGAAACGTTGAGGATACCGTTAGCATCCAGGTCAAAGCTGACCTCAATCTGAGGCATGCCACGTGGAGCCGGTGGAATGTCAGACAGGTCAAAACGCCCCAGTGACTTGTTGGCAGATGCCTGTTTGCGCTCACCCTGGCAGACATGAATGGTTACAGCACTCTGGTTGTCATCAGCAGTAGAGAACACCTGCGACTTCTTGGTCGGAATCGTGGTGTTCTTTTCGATCAGTGCCGTCATAACGCCACCCATGGTTTCGATACCCAGAGTCAGCGGAGTGACGTCCAGCAACAGTACGTCTTTAACGTCGCCAGCCAACACCGCACCCTGGATGGAAGCACCCATAGCAACCGCCTCGTCAGGGTTCACGTCTTTACGAGGCTCCTTGCCGAAGAACTCAGCCACCTTTTCCTGAACCATTGGCATACGGGTCTGACCGCCTACCAGAATGACTTCGTCGATATCAGACAGATCCAGATCAGAATCCTTTACCGCCAGTCGGCATGGCTCCAGAGAGCGCTGAACCAGATCTTCTACCAAGGACTCCAGCTTGGAACGGGTTACTTTAACGTTCAGGTGCTTAGGACCAGTTGCATCGGCAGTGATGTAAGGCAGGTTAACATCCGTCTGCTGAGCAGAAGACAGCTCGATCTTGGCTTTTTCAGCGGCTTCTTTCAGACGCTGCATGGCCAGAGGATCACCTTTGAGGTCGATGCCCTGATCTTTTTTGAACTCTTCAGCCAGGTAGTCGATCATACGCATGTCGAAGTCTTCACCACCCAGGAAAGTGTCACCGTTGGTGGCCAGTACTTCGAACTGGTGCTCGCCGTCGACATCAGCAATCTCGATAATAGAGATATCAAAAGTACCACCACCCAGGTCGTATACGGCAATGGTCTGATCACCTTGCTTCTTGTCCATGCCATAGGCCAGGGCAGCAGCAGTGGGCTCGTTAATGATACGTTTAACGTCCAGACCGGCGATACGACCAGCATCTTTGGTCGCCTGACGCTGTGCATCGTTGAAGTAAGCGGGTACGGTAACCACCGCTTCAGTAACAGATTCGCCCAGATAGTCTTCAGCGGTCTTCTTCATTTTCTTCAGGATTTCAGCAGAAATCTGAGGTGGTGCTTTTTTGTCACCTTTAACTTCAACCCATGCGTCGCCGTTGTCAGCTTCAACAATCTTGTAAGGAACCATCTGAATGTCTTTCTGGACCACATCGTCTTTGAAACGGCGACCGATCAGGCGCTTGATGGCAAACAGGGTATTATCAGGGTTGGTAACGGCCTGACGCTTGGCTGGCTGCCCTACCAGAGTCTCACCATCGTCTGTGAAGGCGATGATGGAAGGCGTGGTACGACCGCCTTCAGCATTTTCTAAAACCTTGGCTTTTTCACCATCCAGAATGGATACACAAGAGTTGGTGGTTCCCAGATCAATACCGATTATTTTACCCATTGTTCAATCTCTCCATTGCCCTGCTTGCAGAGCGAAATTCTTTAGTTCAATTCTGTAATTCAATTCTTCAGCTGAGGGCCGCTTGCCAATAAGTGGTGAGCGGCTGTTTTTGGCCTTTGAAATCAATATGGGATCAATTGATTTGATTTCAAGGCTGTTGAAACATTCTTTTTTTGAATATTCCTCAACAAAATCACCTATTTGGAAACGACGACCATGGCTGGACGAATCAGACGGCCATTCAGCTTGTAACCTTTCTGAAAGACATCAATCACGGTGTTGGCTTCAACATCGGGATTCGGAACCATGGACATAGCCTGATGGAAATTCGGGTCAAAAGGCTGTCCGTTCGGATCTTCCTGCTCCACCCCAAAGCGCCCCAGTGCATCCAGAAACTGCTTCAGTGTTAGCTTCATGCCTTCTATAAGAGCTTCGTGGGCTCCTTCTGCCTGTTCAGCGCTTTCTATTCCTTTTTCCAGGCTATCAACCACTGGAATCAGCGCATCAACAAATTTTTCCAAGGCAAACTTATGAGCCTTTTCAACATCCTGCTCAGCGCGACGCTTGATGTTCTGCATCTCAGCAGCAGCGCGCAGAGTCTGATCTTTCGCTTTGGCCAGCTCTTCGTTCAGCGCTTCCAGCTGACTCTCAAGGCCGTCGGTCAGATCACCTTCACTGTCCAGCTCAACACCACCTTCTTCGTTCAGCAAGTTTTCTTCTGCCTGCTGTTCGGTGGCTTCTTCCATTTCCTGCTCATCAGGTTTGCTGTTTTCTACTGTCATTCCAGAATCTCCGACCGGGAGTCAAATCGTTTGATGAAACGTATATTGGGTCACGAAATCTGGATTCAAGACCTGCAAACAGTTTTTTTAACGCAACCGATCATTTCGCAAAACACTGATCTGCAGAACAAAATCACAACATGCTCTGGTCTCAATCTGGTCGTAATCAGAGTATTTTTTTTAGCTCCAACTTTACGAATGTCTCACATCAGGTTACTGTATATATAAACAGTCACGCTACACTAGCGGGTATTCATCATGCTGACCCAATTGTCCATCAGCAACTTTGCCATCGTTGACCAGCTGGATCTGGACATCCAATCCGGAATGACTGTGATTACCGGCGAGACCGGTGCTGGCAAGTCCATCATGCTGGATGCACTGGGTCTGGCCACGGGTGACAGAACCGACAGTCATTGCGTTCGTCAAGGCACGGACAAAGCTGAAATACAGGCTTCTTTTGATATCAGTCATTGCTCTGCGGCCAAAGCGTGGCTCCGGGAAAAAGATCTGACCAGTGATGATGAGTGCATCCTCCGCAGAGTCATTACCAAAGAAGGACGGTCCCGTGCCTATATCAATGGAACACTCTCTCCCCTTGCCGATCTTCGGGGCATTGGTGAGCGGTTAATTGATATTCACGGCCAGCATGAAAGCCAGTCGTTACTGAAAAAAAACAGCCATCGACTGCTACTGGATGATTATGCCGGTCTACAAAAACTAGCCTCCGAAGTGGCTTGCATTGCTCATCAGTTCAACCAGACGCATCATGAGCTGAATACACTGGCCCATAACCGCAAAGAACAGAATGAAAGAGTTCAACTGCTCAGCTATCAACTTCAGGAACTTGAACAATTGTCACTTCAGGAAGGAGAACTGGAACAGCTTGAGCTAGAACTCAGACAGTTATCCCATGCTGAAAGCACTCTTTCGGTTTGTCATGAGATCAACACTATTTGCTCCGACAATGAGACCGGCAACATTCTCCAGCAACTGTCTGTCTGTCTGCAGCGTCTGGGCGATCTGGACATGGATCACCCAGCCATCAGCAACACATTGGAGATGATGTCCTCTGCCCAGATTCAGGTCGAGGAAGCGGTAGGGGAAATCAATCACTTCATTGATCATTTTGATGCTGATCCGGCCAGAATGCAGGATGTGGATGAACGTCTCAGCGCTATATACGACCTTGCGAGAAAGCACAGGGTTCAGCCCGAAGCGTTATTGGAAAAACAAAACACCCTCAGCTCTGAGCTGGAGAGCATCCAGTTCGGCGATGAACGAGTTGAAGCGTTACAACAAAAACTGATCGAATTGAAATCCGAGTTTCAGAACCAAAGCGAAAAACTATCCGGAAAACGTCAATCTGCAGCCAGACAGCTTGAGAAAAAAGTCACCATGCGTATGGCCTTGCTGGGCTTGCCCCACGGACAGTTCGTCATTGCCCTGACACCGGTAGAGAGCAGCACTCTCTCACCCAATGGTGCTGAAGACATCGAATTCCTGGTAACGACCAACCCGGGTCAGCCACCCAGAGCATTAACCAAAGTAGCTTCTGGTGGTGAACTGTCCAGAATCAGTCTGGCCATTCAAGTGATAACCGCTCAAACCTCTCATATCCCCAGTATGATCTTTGACGAAGTGGATGTCGGCATTGGCGGTGGAACTGCGGAAATCGTCGGAGCCATGCTCAGGGAGCTGGGGGAAAGAAGTCAGGTAATTTGTGTCACCCATCAGCCTCAGGTGGCGTCACAGGGGCATCAGCATTTGCACGTTAGCAAGAAGGTCCGCAATGCCAAAACCTCCACCGAGATTGTCGGCCTGAATGGCGATCGTCGTGTTAAAGAGGTCGCTCGAATGCTGGGTGGAGTCGAAATGACCGAGTCCACGCTCAACCACGCAAAAGAGATGCTTAGCCTGACCCATTCAAGGTCCGCAGCCTGAAATCACCTCTGCAGTTCCTTGATGAGTAATCCCATTCCTTTGGCCAGTTCCCTTATGGCTTTGGGTGCATATTCTATTTCAACCCAACGCTCATCCTTATCGGGGTACAAAATCCAGCAACGCTGCTCAATGCTGGAACAGTCTGATTCCAAAGTATGACCAACGCCGTATACTACCAGGGTATTATTGTTTCTGACCAGTCCCTGCTCCAGTTGCTGATAGCGAGTCACCACCAACTCACCTTCCCGGTTGGCCTTTACAGAATATTTTATGGATGATTTTCTGGCCCCATCTTTGATAGCGTTTGCCTTGAGCAGGCTGTTCAAATAGGACTCCAGCACAAGATCGGCCACGGCCGGATCAAAATTCTGCTGCATCTGCTCAACAAATGATTGAGGTGCTTCGGCTGGTTGCAGTTCCATTACCTTCTGCGCCTGAACCGCAAAAGGAAATAAAAGCAAGCTTGTAAGGGTAAGTATTTTCATTATTATTCGACTGTTCCACTGTCACTTAAGATATTAATATCGAATAGTCAGTGGGAGACTTCAAGCATTTCCTTCAGTAGCTGAGAGCCAGTCAGTGCTGCTGGTCTGGCGTCACCCTCATTACTTCTTCGATGGTTGTTAATCCTGTTGCGACTTTCTGAGCTCCGGAAAGACGAAGACTGTACATACCTTCCTTAATAGATTGGCGACGAAGACTCTCTATATCGGCATTCTCTGCCAGCATATCCTTCAAAGGTTGAGACATAGGCATTAACTCATAAACACCCGCTCGCCCCCTGTAGCCGGTATCCCGACATTCCACACAACCCACAGGTTGAAAGATCTGCGCTGGTGCAGGAACTGACCAGGGGCGAGTGAGGGATTTCCAACCGGATTTGTCGAATTTTACTGACTGTTTGCAGGAAGGACACAAAACTCTGACTAGCCTCTGAGCCATAACACCCAGAACCGTAGCTTTGATGAGATAGTGGGGAACACCAATCTCCAGCAGACGGGTTATTGCGGACGGTGCGTCATTAGTGTGCAGAGTGGAAAGCACCAGATGACCGGTCAGTGCCGCCTGAATCGCCATTTCAGCGGTTTCAAGATCCCGAATCTCCCCCACCATAATAATATCCGGGTCCTGACGTAGAAGTGCACGCAGACCGCTGGCAAACGTCAGATCAATGTTATGCTGGACCTGCATCTGGTTGAAGCTGGATTCCACCATTTCAATAGGATCTTCAATGGTACAGACATTCACCTGATCGGTGGCCAAAGTTTTCAGAGTCGAATAGAGCGTGGTGGTTTTACCTGAGCCGGTAGGGCCTGTGACCAAAACAATCCCATTGGGCTGCGCAGTCATATGAGTCCAGCGACGTTCGTCTTCTCTGGAAAAGCCCAGTTCTCGAAATCCTTTGACCAGAACATCCGGATCAAAGATCCGCATCACCAGTTTTTCCCCGAACGCAGTCGGCAAGGTTGAAAGCCGCAGTTCGACTTCATTGCCATCCGGGTTGCGGGTTTTGAGCCGACCATCCTGAGGCTTTCTTTTCTCTGCCACATTCATTCGACCGAGAATCTTCAGACGACTGGTCACGGCAGTAGCCACCTTGGCCGGCATCTGATAGATAAGGTGCAACACCCCATCAATTCGAAAACGCAGATGAGTCTGCTCTCGCCTGGGTTCAACATGGATATCACTGGCCCGCTGCTCAAAGGCGTACTGGAGCAGCCAATCCACAATATTGACAATGTGCTGGTCATTGGCGTCCGGAGCTTTCATATTGCCCAGCTCAAGCATCTGCTCAAAGCTGTTCAGCTGAGTGGACTGAACGCCATTCTGTTCATTAGCGCCCAGAACAGAACGTGCCAGTCGATAAAACTCCGAGGTGTATCTTCGGATATCAGTCGGACTGGCAACAACTCGCCGGATTTCCTTGCGGTTAGTATGCCTGAGATTATCCTCCCAACCGCTGTGCCAGGGTTGCGCTGAAGCGATAACAATCTCATCAGCCGTGACTTCTACCGCCAGAATTTGGTGTCGTAAAGCATAAGCGTGAGACATGACCGGAGTAATGGCCGTGGCATCGATTTTCAATGGGTCAATATGAAAATATTCCTGACCTGACAGATTCGCCAGCCAGAGCATCAACGTATCGAGATCGAGAGAGCCGCCTTTGCGGGCATCTTTCAGCGCCTGTGAGGCAATGTACTCCAGAGGGTGAAGCTTAAGTTGATCAGCATTGCGATGACGAGCCAATATTTCATCAGCTGCAGGTGGCCTGAGCCGACCCGTCTGAACCAGATCAGAGACCACCGTCTGCAGATCCAGAAGGAGTTCTCTGTTCTTGAGTGAAGCCCTGAATTTATTGGCGTTTGACTTCGGCTCCCGGACACTGGGCACTGTTGTTTCCTTCTTACCTTGAAAAATTTTCCATCTATGTATTCTCCACTAAACCGTCCGCTTATGCCTATAGTAAAATTCAGGCTTAAAGCAATCGTTCAATTAAGTATATCGCCAGAATCCCCCCCGACTGATGCCCTGCATAAACAGCATGCTGGATACGGGGTGACCCTCTCCCCTCTATACTCCCTTTTAATCAATACCATTATCTAAAGAAACTTCGTTGTGGACCTATTAATACTGCATAGCTTTTTGTTCATACTTTCACTGATAGCCGTCGTTCTGGTACTCATTGGTCGTTTCAAGTTTTCGCCATTCATCGTTCTGCTTATTTGCGCCTATGCGGCAGGTTTTTTTTCAGGCATACCGATCTCTGAACTGACTCCCCTGGTATCTCATGATATGGGGAAGACATTTGGCGATGTCGCTCTCCTGATCATTTTTGGTGTATTGCTGGGCAATATTCTGGAGCAATCGGGGGGAGCCTTTCTTTTGGCAGAGAAGCTGATTTTTTCTATCGCCAATCGTTTCCCTGCGTTGGCTATGGGGATTGCCGGATACATTATTTCGATTCCTGTTTACTGTGACTCTGGATTCATCCTGCTCAACAGTATCAGGCAGTCTGTTGCCCGGAGAGTAAAGTGTAACCCGATCTCTCTCAGCGTCGCTCTTGGGGGAGGCCTGTTTGCAACCCATTCTCTGGTCCCTCCCACACCCGGCCCTGCAGCGGCAACCCTGATTTTGGGAATATCTCCCAGTCTGGTGATTCCCTGGGCGCTGGGAGTAGCTCTCTTATCCACTTTTGTAGCCATATTGTGGGGCAACTGGGTCACCCGCTGGCTGAATGAGCCAGCTTCTGATTATGAGGGCCAAATGGTTGGTACTCCCCCTCAATCAGACCTTCCCCATCACAAAAACGTCTGGGCAGCTACTATCCCTATCTTTTTACCTTTGCTACTGATGTCCCTGGCTAACTTTCAAGCAGGCAATAAAGAGCAGAGCTGGGCTACTTTCCTTTCACAACCTGCCAATGCGCTGTTTCTGGGTTTGCTGGCCAGCCTGCCATTGATTCGCCAATGCAAGAACGGGTTCACTGAGATTTTCAGTGAGAGTATTCACTCATGCGCAATGATTATTTTGATCATTACAGCCGGTGGCGCACTTGCGGGAATACTGGCTCAGACTGGACACATTGCCAGAATTGCTGAAGGGCTGCCAGAGAGTCTTGGGCTGATTTTGCCATTTCTCATAGCAGCACTGTTCAAAACCGCGCAGGGCTCTTCCACTGTAGCTTTAATCAGTGCCGCGTCGATGCTTGATCCCTTACTGCCTGGCTTGGGCCTGGACTCCGACAATGGTCGACTGTTGGCCTTTTTGTCGGCAGGATGCGGCTCCATGCTGGTTACCCATGCCAATGACAGTTATTTCTGGGTAGTGACCCAGTTTTCCGGAATCAGTCCGGCCACGGGGTTTAAGTCGTTCACCCTGGCCACGCTGCTTCAGGCTCTGTCAGGGCTGGCAACCGTTCTGGTACTGGCCAGCTTCATAAGTATCTGAGCGAAGAGACCTCAGCTTCGCTGAAGCAATTCAAACCCTCTCTCTGCTTTGCTCTTGTCTGCCGGCTTCAAATCAATGGCTTTTGCCAGTTGATCAGCAATCGTTTGAAGCGCATTTTCATCACCTGTCACCAGCTCCAGCTCCAACTCACAGATGACACTGCTTTCATCACCTGAGCAAATATGACCGTAATCCAAAGCAACCTCAACTCTGGCTGTCGGCTCAGACCACTCTACCCGCCAGCAGGTTCGCTCAAAATCGGTTGAGAAGAGCGGTATCAGGTCCTTTGAAGTCAAGGCTCCCAATGCTTCTGGCCAAACCTTTTGTAAACCCGCAATATCCAGTTCCGGGCGTTCTATTGACCACTCCCACTCTCCCCGGCGAGTCAGCCCGTTAATACTCTCGCCTCTGGTTTTCAGCGTCTGAAAAAATTGACCATTTTTCTCTCTGATACGCAAAGCAACCCGTGCCTGATTTAGTGTCAGAGAAGCCGTATCAAAGTAGGTATTGCCCAAATGAAACGTTTCAGGTGCCGAGCTGGTGAACTTTTTCCAGAAAGGTAGTGTCTTAAGGACAGGTATCTGCTCCTGTGGCAGCGACAACTTTAACTCTGTTTCAGTACTCATGGGTTAGCTGACCGACGACTTGAAAAGGTTCATTTTAACTCTAAGCAGAAAAGTTTGTTATGAGAAACGAGCGCGTGAATGGTCGAAATACTTGAGATGCAATAGGCATTACAGTATACAAATTTTAGTCAGCTCCTATAATTTTTGATCAGCTATCCTGTTCCAGTGGACAGGATAGGAAGCGAGTTCTGTAAGTCGTTCGCCATAGACGACGGGCAATATGCCCATCATAAATTCAACCCAAAAGGTCTGCGACTATGCCAACCAGCAACCTACTATCAAGTGTATTTGGCCGCTCTCCTATTGGCCCGATACAAAAACATATAGCCAAAGCGCACGAATGCGCCATACAGCTGGAACCGTTTTTCAAAGCAGCATTTGAAGGCGACTGGCAGGAAGTTGAAAGTATTCAGCAAACCATCGTAGAACTGGAGCACGAGGCTGATGTCATCAAAAAGAATGTTCGCCTCTCCCTGCCCAAAAGCCTGTTTCTGCCAGTGCCCAGAAATGATCTTCTGGAGATCGTGACAGTGCAGGATAAAGTAGCGAACAGGACCAAGGATATTGCAGGCATTGTGCTGGGCAGACAAATGATGATACCCCAGGAAATGAGAGAGGCTTTTCTTGACTACCTGAAGCGCTCCATCGCCACTTCTGCTCAGGCAGTCAGAGCCATGGATGAACTTGATGAGCTGCTTGAGACCGGCTTCAGGGGAAGGGAAGTCAGTCTGGTCGAAGAACTCATTGAAGAGCTGGACCAAATAGAAAGCGATACCGACAAACATCAGATTGAAGTCAGAAAAATTCTATTCAAACTGGAAAAAGACCTCCCACCTGTGGATGTCATTTTCCTCTACAAAATTATTGACTGGGTCGGTGACCTGGCAGATCGAGCATCAAGAGTTGGCAGTTATCTTCAATTGCTGCTTGCCCGTTAACTCTATTGACTGGAATAACATCCATGAGCATTATCGCTGAGTATGGAACGATACTGCTGGTTCTGGCCTGTCTGTTTGGTTTCTTCATGGCATGGGGCGTGGGGGCTAACGATGTCGCCAATGCCATGGGAACCTCGGTCGGTTCCCAGGCTCTGACCATCAGGCAGGCCATTATCATTGCCATCTGCCTCGAGTTTCTGGGCGCCTATCTGGCCGGAGGATCGGTTACTGATACCATCAGAAAAGGGATCATTGATCCCGACATGCCAGCACTACTGGAGAATCCACAGCTGCTGGTTTACGGCATGATGGCAGCCCTGCTGGCTGCGGGAACCTGGCTACTGGTTGCCACCCATTACGGCTGGCCGGTATCGACTACACACTCCATTGTTGGTGCCATCGTCGGCTTTGCGGCTGTCAGCATCTCGGTAGATGCCGTGAACTGGGGAAAAGTCAGCTCAATCGTTGCCAGCTGGGTTGTCTCCCCGATCATGTCTGGCTTTATTTCCTTCATGATTTTCATGAGCGTCCAGAAACTCATACTGGATACAGACAACCCTTTCCGAAATGCCAAACGTTATGTACCAATCTATATGTTTCTGGTTGGTTTTATGATGGCCATGGTGACCCTGACTAAAGGGCTCAAGCATATTGGTCTGCCTCTGGATTATCAGGAAAGCAGCCTGCTCTCGCTATTGATTGGTCTGCTGGTCATGCTGGCCGGAAAAATGGCACTTTCCAAAATCAAGGAAGATGCACAAGCCGACAAAGCTTTCCACTTTTCCAGTGTCGAGAGAGTCTTCGGCGTAATGATGATATTCACCGCCTGCTCCATGGCTTTTGCCCACGGCTCCAACGATGTCGCTAATGCGGTAGGCCCTCTGGCTGCTGTGGCCAGTATTGTTATTAGTGGCGGTGAAATCACCGGTAAAGCGGCCATGCCAAGCTGGGCACTGCTTCTGGGGGCTGGAGGTATTGTGGTGGGTCTGGCCACCTATGGATATAGAGTCATGGCGACCATAGGTACAGCAATCACTGAGCTAACCCCCAGCAGAGGTTTTGCAGCAGAACTGGCAGCAGCAACCACCGTGGTGCTGGCTTCAGGCACTGGACTACCCATTTCCACCACTCATACTCTGGTGGGTGCCGTGTTAGGTGTTGGTCTTGCCAGAGGAATTGGTGCTCTTAACTTGAGAGTGATTGGCACTATTTTTATGTCCTGGTTAATCACGCTGCCCGCCGGGGCCTTCCTTGCTATTGTCTTCTTCCATATCTTGAAATTTATTTTTGGTTAACGAGAGGGCTCTTCTGCGAGCCCTTTGCAGTATTTGAGCCCGAGGCCTAATCTCACGTACCTATCCATAAGAAGGGCTGTTATCATGCTGAAAAGGCTGTTGATTTCAGTATCAGGAGTCTGACAGTCAGATGATCTGGCATATTTGTTTTTTTCTGTCCAATTTTCCAACATTTAGAATCAAGGGCCCGATGATGACTGGAATCCAGCAACCTGATCTGAAAGCAGTCCTGTCGCGGTTGATAAAGATTCCCTCTGTCAGTTCCACACAGCCTGAGCTGGATATGAGCAATATGCCAGTGATTCATGAACTGGCTGGCTGGCTCGAAAACATGGGGTTTTGCTGTGAGATCATGCCCATTCCGGAAACACCGCTGAAAGCCAATCTGATTGCCACCCTGGGTTCAGGTCCGGGTGGGCTGGTGTTGGCCGGGCACACCGATACCGTGCCATACGATGAAAATCTCTGGCAGTTCGATCCTTTCTCACTCAACGAATCCGATAACCGGTTTTATGGTCTGGGGATCTGCGACATGAAGGGATTCTTTGGTCTCGTCATGGAGGCAGTGAAAGACTATCTTAAAGCCCCCCTTAAGGCTCCCTTGATTATTCTGGCAACAGCGGACGAAGAATCCTCAATGAACGGTGCCAGAGCCCTCTCAGCTGCTGGCAAACCCAAGGGCCGTTACGCTGTAGTGGGTGAACCTACAGGCATGCAGCCTGTTTACATGCATAAAGGTATCATGATGGAACGCATCCGGATTCTCGGGCAGTCCGGTCATTCCAGCAACCCGGCACTTGGCAGGAATGCTATGGAAACAGCTCATAAAGTGATTACTGAAATCATGACGTTCCGGGAAGAACTGGCCCATAAATACAATAATCCCGGATTTGCTGTGCCTACGCCTACCATCAATCTTGGTTGCATTCATGGTGGCGACAATCCTAACAGGATCTGTGGCCACTGCGATCTGGATTTCGACGTGCGTCTCTTGCCCGGCATGGACAGCCGGGAGCTGCGAGAGACTCTGAAACAGCGTCTTCTCCCCATCGCCAGAGCCGACAATGTAAAATTTTCTCTGGCGGCTATTCACGACAGTATTGATCCATTTGAGGGCGCTGTTGACTCTCCCCTGATCAAAGCCTGCGAAAGTTTAACAGGCTATTCAGCAAAATCCGTTGCTTTCACTACGGAAGCGCCCTTCTTCAGCCGGATGGGAATGGATACAGTGGTGCTGGGGCCGGGTGATATTGATCAGGCCCACCAACCTGATGAGTACCTTTCCATGGACAGAATTCATCCAACCATTGAGCTACTGAGATCTCTGATACGACGATTCTGCCTCTGATTAACGCCAGGATGAAGATAAAAACAGTCATGAATTTGAATAAGAGCTACGTAAAATTTTTCCGGCAGAGTTCACCTTACATCCATGCCCACCATGGCAAAACATTTGTCATTACTCTGTGCGGTGAAGCTCTGGCAAGCCCTAATCTGAACAATATCATCAACGATATTGCCTTGCTGAGCAGTCTGGGCATTCGACTGGTTCTTGTCCACGGCGCGCGACCTCAGATAGAGGAACGCCTGAGTGCCAGGAACCTTGAGTCCAAATTTCATAATGAAATACGGGTTACGGATCGTCAGTGTCTTGAATGCGTCATGGATGCTGTGGGTAATCTTCGTGCACGAATTGAATCCAAGCTTTCACTCGGCCTGGTTAACTCTCCTATGCATGGGGCCAGCATTCGGGTTATCAGTGGCAATTTCGTGACTGCAAAACCTCTGGGTGTGATCGATGGACAGAATTTTCTCCACACCGGTGCGATTCGCAAAATAGATAAAGAAGCTATCCAGCAGCAACTAGACAGTGGCTACATAGTGCTTCTCTCCTGCCTCGGTCATTCACCGACAGGCGAGCTGTTCAACATGGCGGTGGAAGAAGTCGCCACCCATACGGCCATCCACCTTGAAGCCGAAAAATTGCTTTTGTACTCACAATTTGATGGCGTCCAGAACCGGCATGGTCAACAGATCAGTCGTCTTTCCCCCCAGGAAGCTGAAAAATTACTCCAGAATCTTGATGGTGAGGACAGGAGACTGCTTTCCTCAGCCATCACTGCCTGTCACGGTGGAGTGGAGCGCGCACAGCTGATCAGCTATGAGCAGGACGGTTCACTGCTACTGGAGCTCTTTACCCGTAACGGCTCTGGCACAATGGTTTCGCGTGACCGTTATGAAGAAATTCGTGCTGCCAGTATTGAGGATGTGGGGGGGATTCTTGAGCTCATCAGGCCTCTGGAACAAAAAGGCATTCTCAGAAGACGTTCCAGAAAAGAGCTGGAACGCGAAATTCGGCTGTTCCGGGTCATTTCTCTGGACGGTATGATTATTGGCTGTGCGGCTATCCATTTGTTTTCGGGAGAAAAAGCTGCAGAGCTGGCCTGTCTGGTGATCCACCCTGACTACCGGGAGAAAAATCGTGGTGACCTTCTCCTGAGTGCTATAGAGGAACAGGCTGCCCAGCAGGGTATGGATACCCTGTTTGTATTGACGACTCAGACCAGCCATTGGTTTGTTGAACGAGGTTTTTCTGAATCCACCCAAAAGTCTCTGCCTGAGGAGAAGCGCAACCAATACAATGAGGAGAGACAATCCAGAATTCTGCTCAAGAAACTCTGAGGCACAAGATAAAGGTTTACGGAAGTTCTATAACAGTTAAATCGAAGTCTGGGGAGGAATAAGGTAGCTCATTTGCTGATCCCAGAACGCGGTTTTGGTCATGACACTTTCATAGTATTTACCAATAGCCCCCACCATCATTTCAGAAATAATTTGGTGATGATATTGGCGTCGGAGAATTAACACAGCCGCCTCCCGATCATCCATATGGTCAAACATGGGCGAGTTGGGGTTGACCTGGGCCAGTTGCTCCTGGAGCCTGACTTCTTTCATAACATCTTTATGGGATTCATGCAGTTTCAGAATACGATCAACAAAATCTTCCAGCTGATCTTTAGCCAGCCTTCTCATGGTGCCCATTTCTTCCCGCCCGGTTCTAGCCTCCTGACCCTGCCAATCCCAGACTACACTTTTGCCTGTCTTCTTTCCGATAATACGTTCAAATCGTTCTTTATTAATAGCCTCGTTATAACGGTTAACAAAAAGATCTGCCAGAAAGAAAAAACCAAAGATAATTAATCCATCCACCGTGGGCCTGGGCAGATAAGGTGAAATTTCCAATTTTGGCACACTTTCGGAAGCATGCCAGACCACTTTAAAGCCGTGTAGCATGGTTGATTTAATGGCTCCCTTCAACCAGACGTTCAAATAACTTCTAACGCCATTCTCAGCCAGTATCAGGGCATTTGCCACCCTGTTGGCATGAGTGTTAAAACGACTCCTTTCTTCTTCAGTGAGCTCCAGATCGGGCATTTCCTCTTTCAACACCCGCTCCAGCTCTTCCACAGCCTCTTTGGAAGAAATAGAGCCATCACTGGTTAAATCATCAGTCATTTTAGGGAAGACTTTTTGCAACCACCCCGTCTGTTTGGTCTTGAAGTGGTAAGACTTACCGATCACTCGAGGATCATTCGCCGCATCACTGAACAAGCGTTCTCTTTTCTCAGGATCCATGTTTTTGAATTTACAGTTCCACAGCTGATCCAGAACCGGCTCCCACTCTTGATCCATTCTTTCAACGTCACTGACTGCGGCTGTGTACAAACGTTTATAGAGTTTGAAAGCATCTTGCAGGTTGCGTCTGCGGTACAGGTATCGGGCTTTGCCCTCTTCCAGACGAATCACGGCTTCAAGATTGCTCTCATCTTTTTCTCTTTCCATCTCCAGTCTCAACTGAGCGTCTTTCTCCAGCGCAGAATAGGCATTGAAGATGCGGGTTAAGGTCTCATGACTGCAAATGTATCTCAGGCTTTTCAGGAACACGCGAAACTTCTTGTCATCCATCTCTGACAGAACACCCAGGTCATTCATTTCCAGCTTGTAATCAGCAGATGCTTCAGCCCTCTGTAATGCCCTAATGGCCTTGGTCATCCGAATCAGCTCAGTACCACCACTCCATGCACCGTACCAGGCAATATAGCTGAATAGAGCCGCCGCAGCGGCAATCCCTCCCGACACCAGACCTATTAGCACGGTACTAACTACTATGGCAGCGGAGTTAAGACTAAAGTACCTCTTGTTCCTGAGAAAATGACGTTTGATCCTGTCACGAGTATCCGTATTCTTGAGCTTGATACCACCACCTTTATCCACAACATTCTGAATATGAGTCCTGTCGACTTCATCCAGGTGATAACGTGTAGCTTTGGGTCTATCAAGTCCGGGAGGGGTTGCAGCAGGATTAGAAGCATCAAAACCACTGACAGGATCTCTTCCTTTTCTGGCCATTACCTGTTTGACCGGTATATGAGTCTCCGGTGCAAACCGCCAGCGCAACGCATTCTTGATTTCAAGGATGCGTTCAAAAGTGATATCCGTATCGTCAAGAAGCCCTGCATCTTGTGCCAGTTTGGCAACCGTGGCTTCGGCTGTGACAGCATCTACATTGAAGTCTTTCGCTGTGCTCTGAATTAAATCCGGTAACAGAGCCCTTTTCAAAAAGCCAACTGGCAGTGCTCGATCTTCTGCAAGGTATTTATAAGTCAGCTCGACGGTGGAAGAGGAAACGGTTTTTCTGACTTCATTGAGAACCTGTTCACTGATTTTTTCTCTGCCTCCTGACAACACCAGTTTCATTTCCTCACCTTTCTTCTCTTCACCTAGCACACACACATCGTGATATGCCATGGCACAGGCGATATGGTAGTCACGAAGGCTGCGCTGGATAGGGGAAGAGAATTCTGCGTGAGCAGCATAACGGAAAGAATCGTAAACCCTGAGAGCCTTTGCTGATGAGGAACCTCCACCAAAAAGACGCTTGATAAAACCGCCAATGCCCGAGAAAACAGAGACCATACGACCGCGCCATCGACCGTAATCAATCTGACCCAGGCTGGAAGCTTCTGACGCTGTGGCGATCTTTTTTCGCTCTGTAGCAGAGAGAGAAGAACCTCTCTGGTTCTGAATCCCTGGTGGCATGCCTCTCAATCCCTGAGAAAAAGATGTTAAACAAAAAAATGTTCGTTTTTTTGGATAAGATTATGAGAAATCAAACTTAAATTTTTGATTCGAATAAAAAAATAAGAAAACAACAATATTTAAACTATAGCTGCCTCAGGCGCTGCTGTGATTTTGTATTGCGCTCAATGCTGCCGAAGACAGTACATACAGGGCAAAGCGAGGAAAACGGAGTTACTCTTCACTAGAGGACAAGGGCCAGTTTGGCTGGCCCAAAAAGGCAAGTGTGGAGAAACCTCAGACAGGCTTGCGATCAAGTACCTGATAGCTGAACTCCAGAGCCTGTTCATCTTCTGAGACCTGATCTTCCCGGGCGATAATATCCCACTCACTGTCATCAATTTCTGGAAAAAAAGCGTCGCCATCAAACGATCTGAAGACTTTGGTGAGATAAAGCCTTTCGGCCCTGTCCAGGGCTTGACGGTAAATTTGCTCACCACCAATCACCATAATTTCTTCATTACCATTAATCATGGCTACTTCTTCCGCCAAAGAAATGGCGTCTTCAAGACTGTGCACCACTTTAACCCCTTCATGACGCCAGTTTTTGTCACGGGTAATAACAATATTGGCTCGTCCCGGCAGAGGCTTGCGCAGTGAATCAAACGTCTTTCGTCCCATAATAATGGGCTTGCCCATGGTGACAGCCTTAAAATAACGAAGATCTCCAGGCAAGTACCAAGGCATTTTATTATTGATGCCAATGGCGTGGTTTTGGGCAACAGCGGCAATCATCGCAATTTTCATAATCTTATCGGTTACTCTTTCCCTGGGTTGTAAACGCCGACATTCTCATACCCTTCGTCACGAAGGTGCATGGCGTGCAACTGACTCATCACCCCTTTTTCGCAATACAGCAGGTAGTGCTTATCTTTGTTTAGTTCAGCAAATTTTGTCCTGAGCTGATAGAAGGGAATCGTCAGGACTTCACGGTCAGCAAGGCCGAAGGGCTTGATCTCTTCTTCATCCGGATGACGAATATCAATAACAATGTCGTTTTGTTTCGTGGTCTCAACTACCTCGACTTCTTCACGAGTCAAGTCATCGGCAATGATATCAGAAACGGAAACTTTACGACGATCGGCAACCGCTGCATCCAGAATGGAAAAATCAAAACGGGCCTCTTCCGCTGCAATTTTTTCCGGCCTGGCTCTGGTGGTTGGATTTTTTGAGATCACCGCACAGTACTCAGGAATATTTTTTACCAACTCCTCTGTACCGATCCTGACTGAGATATCAATGATGTCCTGCTTGTCCATGGCAATAAGCGGACGCAACACAAGATGGTCCGTAGCAGAATCAATAACCGCCAGATTGGTGAGTGTCTGGCTGGAAACCTGAGCGACAGCTTCTCCAGTCACTACGGCTTCAACGTACATCTCTTTTGCAACCTGGCTTGCGGCTCTCAACATCATTCGCTTGAGAATAACCCCCATTTGGGAGTTATCTACTTTGGTCAGAATCTCCTCGACGACCCCTTCAAAAGGAACCGTAACAAAGTTGACGCTATGGGAAGAGCCAAAGCGGCTCCAGAGATAGTAAGCCACTTCTTTAACTGCCAGTTCATGAGCATGACCACCCAGATTAAAGAAACAGAAATGGGTTCTGATACCTCGCTTCATGGTCAGGAAACTGGAAACCGTCGAGTCAAAACCACCCGAGATCAACGATAACACTGGCTCCATAGAACCCAGTGGGTAACCACCCAACCCATTACCACGGTTCGTGACCAGGAAATAACGATCTCCCTTGATCTCAACTTTTACGACAACGTCCGGATTCTTAAGCTTGACGCCAGCCGCTTCAGTTCGAGTATTCAGTCCACCGCCAACATATCGTTCAACATCGATGGACTGAAAATCATGTTTACCTGTGCGCTGACAGGTGACCCGGAAGGTTTTCCCGGCCAGCAGTTCACGATTGACGTGCAAAGCATTATCCAGAATGTCATCCAGATCTGTCAGCGGATACTCAACCACCTTTTGCCAGTACGCGATACCAGGAATGTGGCTCAACAGATCGGAGACCTGAGCCACCAGCTGGGGATCATCATGACTGGTTGCCAGCTCGATGAAATCCCAGGTGCCAGCCACCTCGACGTATTCATCGACCCGTTTGAGAACGTTACGAATATTCTTGCGCAGCTGCTTAATAAAACGCTTTCTCACCGGAGGCGTTTTAATCGTGATTTCAGGAAACAGCTTGATGATGAACTTCATAAAATTGTATGCCCGGCCCCCGCCATCAGAAAAGTGTCAGCACAGAAAAGCGCCGCCACAAGCCACGAAGAGAACCGGTCCAGATGCCAGTTAGGAAAATAAGAAACCAATCCACCCGATTATACAGAAGACTCCCAGACACCGGTAACCCCGGCTAACAGTAGACAATCAGCTTAAACACTCCGTAAAGACCACAAGGTTATTAGTAGTCTCTGCAGATTCACGCTACACTGGGCCCCGCTTGGGAATGGTTCTATGGATAAGCAACGGGCAAGCGCACCAAACCGAGACATTAAAGAAACTACGCGCACTTTTTTTGTGCATCTATTGAATTTAATGAGGTTCTTTTCGGTGCGACTACCCACATTCGGCTTATGCTCAGGCATGGCCACGTTATAGAACGCAGAAAAATCAACCGGTTTTCGATACTGGCACAGCAATTGCTGAGACGGTGTCGGAACAGCCGCCAATGCGGCACGATACTAGTAAATGTTGGTAAACCGCCATACCGATTGACAAGGCTCTGGCCTCACGATCGACCTGCGGTGCTCAACGAGAGCTATAAGTCCTTTGGAGGAATAATAAATGTCCAAGACCCTGAACTTGATCAAGGATCACGATGTAAAATGGGTTGACCTTCGTTTTACTGATACCCGTGGTAAAGAGCAGCACGTTTCCCTGCCGGTCAGCGAAGTCGATGCCGAATTCTTCGAGCTGGGTAAAATGTTCGACGGTTCCTCCATTGCCGGCTGGAAAGGCATCAACGAATCCGACATGATCCTGATGCCTGATGACAGCAGCTCCGTCATCGATCCTTTTACTGACGAAACCACCCTGAACATTCGTTGCGATATCATCGAGCCTTCTACCATGCAGGGCTATGAGCGTGATCCACGCTCAGTTGCCAAGCGCGCTGAAGAGTACCTGAAGTCAACCGGTATTGCTGACACTGCTTTCTTTGGTCCGGAACCAGAGTTCTTCGTATTTGACGATGTTAAGTGGAATGTCGACATTTCCGGCGCTTCTTACGAAATCAACTCTGAAGAAGCGGCCTGGTCTTCACACAAGTCTTTCGAAGGTGGCAACACCGGCCACCGGCCAAAAGTTAAAGGCGGTTACTTCCCGGTTCCACCCGTCGACTCCCTGCACGACATCCGTGCTGCCATGTGCACAGCAATGGAAGCTCAGGGTTTGGGTGTTGAAGTACATCACCACGAAGTAGGTACCGCGGGCCAGTGTGAAATCGGTGTTAAATTCAACACCATGGTAGCCAAGGCTGACGAAGTTCAGATCCTGAAATATGCCGTACACAATGTTGCCCACGCATACGGAAAAACTGCGACCTTTATGCCCAAGCCTCTGGTAGGCGATAACGGCAGCGGTATGCACGTTCACATGTCCCTGAGCAAAGACGGTGAAAACCTGTTTGCTGGCGACGGCTATGCCGGTCTGAGCGAAAACGCTCTGTACTACATTGGCGGTGTTATTAAACATGCAAAAGCGATTAATGCCTTTGCCAACGCTTCCACCAACTCATACAAGCGTCTGATCCCGGGCTTTGAAGCACCTGTTATGCTGGCTTACTCCGCCCGTAATCGCTCTGCTTCCATCCGTATTCCTTACGTAAACAGCCCTAAAGCCCGCCGCGTGGAAGTTCGCTTCCCTGACCCAACGGCTAACCCATACCTGGCGTTTGCTGCCCTGCTGATGGCTGGTCTGGATGGAATCAAAAACAAGATCCACCCAGGCGATGCTGCTGACAAGGATCTCTATGACCTGCCTGCAGAAGAAGCGGCTGAGATCCCAACCGTTGCAGAAAGCTTCGAAGAAGCTCTGGCTGCTCTCGATGCCGACCGTGAGTTCCTGACTGCTGGCGGTGTATTCACCGACGACATGATCGACGCTTACATCGAACTGAAGAAAGAAGAGTGCGTACAGGTCAGCCAGACCACTCACCCAGCTGAGTTCGATCTCTACTACAGCGTGTAAGCAAGCAAGGCAGGAACGACACCTGTCATCAACACTTCAACAGCCCAAAAGCCGGAGTGTCTGTCCCCATGGACAGCACTCCGGTTGTTATTTAGACCTTTCTATTTTTCGCACCCCAAATTAGCAAGCCTTTCAGCAAACCCGAAATAAACTTCTTTCATCACCCTTTCTTCACTGAACGGATGCAAACAAGCCTGCTCTAAAGTAACCTAGGAAAATCCGGAATCAGTCGCAGACCATCATGAAAAGAATAATAGTTATCTTATTGCTGGCCCTACCCCTGCCTGGACAGACCTCTGAGATTTATAGAACAGTCGATAAGAATGGCAATGTCACATTCACTGACAGCCCTGGTGCCAATAAAAAGGCCGAACCTGTGCAGCTCACCCCCATTACCAGCATACCTCCGACCCAGACAACGGGTCATTCGACCATCAAGGTGTTGGATGACCATAAAGAAGACATTTATCCAGTCTTCACGATTACCAGGCCTGCCAATGATTCGACCGTCAGAGATAATGGCAACTTCACAGTTGAAGTCAGTCTGGAACCGAGGCTGGCCTCAGGTCATAGTCTGTCCTTGTCAATCGATGGTGTTCAGCAGGGCAAACCACAGAGAAAAACTCAGTTCAAACTAAAAAATGTCGATCGGGGTACTCACCAGTTATCAGTGGCTATTCTTGACCGAAACGGCAAGACCTTAAAAACCGCCAACAGCACTGTGCACGTACAGAGAACAGTTTTCAGACCTCCCGTACCGGTACCAGCGCCAGCCCTTTGAAGACTGTTGTCGCACTATTTTGGTGCACTCAAACAAACTGACTTATAATTCCAGTTCTCCCAATTTTTTTCAGAAGTGCAACCTGATGCAAAAAGGTCACGTACTGAAAGAGATTGGCAACAGTTGGTTCAATTCTTGCGTTATGTTTTATCAGACAACGAAATAACAACCACCACTTATCCGGGTGTCAGTCGGTGATCAATGAATTTGTACTGGAAAATCTAAACACGGCCATTATCGCTCTGGATCAAGAGCTTCGTGTCGCTTTCATGAACCATGCTGCTGAAGCACTCCTGGATATCAGCGAAAAAAGTGGCCTGCAATTGCCACCATCGCAGTCGCTTGACCATGGCTCTATGATGAAAGATCTGCAGCGTGCCCTGGAACAGAACCAGCAGTTTACCCGCAGAGAATCAGAAATCGTCATTCATGGAACCTCGGTACTGGTTGATTACACCATTACCCCCATAGAAAACCAGCACGCCTGCCTGTTAGTGGAGATTCACCCAAGAGACAGGTTGCAGCGCATCACTCGTGAAGAATCCCTGATCGCCAAACAGGAAACCTCTCGTATTCTTGCCCGTGGACTCGCCCATGAAATCAAAAATCCTCTTGGAGGTATAAGGGGCGCAGCCCAGCTGCTGGACAAACAACTGGATGACAAAGAACTCAGCGAGTTCACACAGATCATTATTGAGGAAGCGGACAGGCTCAGAGATCTCGTTGACCAGATGCTCGGCCCCATCAAGCCTCCCAGTATGAACAGTTTGAATATTCATGAAGTGCTGGAAAGGGTTATCCAGTTAATACATGCAGAGACCGGCGGCCAGCTGTCTGTTGTCAAAGATTATGATCCCAGTATTCCTGATCTTCCTGCAGACAGAGAGCGGTTGATTCAAGCTATCCTCAACCTGGTGCGAAACGCCATGCAGGCCATAGAGCAACATATGCCTCTGAGTGATGGTCAAATAACCATTCAAAGCCGTATATCCAGACAGTTCACAATTGGCAATCAACGCCGGAAGCTTGTTTGTCATCTGTCCATCATTGACAATGGTCCCGGCATTCCCGAACACCTCAAGGAAAATATTTTTTATCCCATGATCAGCGGCAGAGCGGAAGGAACCGGCCTGGGGCTACCAATGGCTCAGTACATTATCAGCCAGCATCAGGGGTTAATTGAATGTGACAGTAAACCGGGGCAGACCTGCTTTCACGTCTATCTCCCGCTAACGGTGAATGAGCCTACATCCCAACCTTCTTACCTCAGGCAGTCTTGAGCGGATAAACAACAGGAGTAATTAATGAGTACGGATTCTAAAGTCTGGATTATTGATGATGATCGTTCTATCCGCTGGGTGCTGGAAAAAGCACTGGCCGGAGAACAGATCGAAGCCGATGTCTTTGATTCTGCCGATAAGGCTCTGCGGGAGCTGCAATACTCTCAGCCTGAAGCTATTATCAGCGATGTCAGAATGCCTGGTACCAATGGGCTGGAATTTCTCAAGGAAGTTCACGAAACCTACCCGGACCTGCCTGTCATCATTATGACTGCCCATTCTGATCTTGAAAGTGCTGTCTCTTCCTATCAGGGTGGCGCTTTTGAATACCTTCCCAAACCCTTTGATATAGACGACGCCGTTTCGTTGGCCAAACGCGCCATTGAGCACAGTTGTCAGAAAAAGACAGAACAGGTGATCGAGGCGGTTGATAACGGCACTGAGATTATCGGTGAAGCACCCGCCATGCAGGAAGTCTTCCGTGCCATTGGCAGGTTATCGCAATCGAATATTACCGTACTCATCAATGGTGAATCCGGTACAGGTAAAGAACTGGTTGCCCACGCACTGCACAAGCATAGCCCCAGAGCCAGCAATCCTTTTATTGCCCTCAATATGGCAGCCATACCCAGAGATTTGATTGAATCAGAACTCTTTGGTCATGAAAAAGGGGCGTTTACTGGTGCCGGAGCCATGCGCAAGGGACGCTTTGAACAGTCCCAGAATGGCACACTGTTTCTTGATGAAATAGGGGACATGCCCGCAGAAACACAAACCCGATTGCTTCGGGTACTTGCAGATGGTGAGTTCTATCGAGTGGGTGGCCATACCCCGGTTAAAGTCGATGTCCGTATTATTGCAGCCACTCACCAGAATCTCGAAAAGCTGGTTGAGGAAGGCACATTTCGTGAGGACTTATTCCATCGACTCAATGTTATTCGGATTCACCTGCCGAGACTGAGAGAGCGTTCAGAAGATATCCCTGTTCTGGCCAGACATTTTCTGGACAGGGCCGCCAAGGAGCTGAACGTTGAACCCAAAGTACTGACCCAGGAAACGGCGAAATTTATTGCCAGTCTGGAATGGCCCGGCAATGTCAGACAGCTGGAGAACACTTGTCGTTGGTTGACGGTAATGGCTTCAGGCCGGGAAGTACTGATCTCTGACCTTCCACCTGAACTGTTAAGCCAGCCCGACAGTGGCCCAGTGACGCTCCAGCCAGGCAACTGGGAGCAACAGCTTCGTCTCTGGGCAGACAGAGAGCTTGCGGCCGGTCACAGCAGCATTCTGGACAAAGCGATCCCCGCTTTTGAAAAGATCATGATTGAATCAGCTCTGCAACATACGGGAGGTCGAAAAAGAGATGCTTCCGAGCTCTTAGGCTGGGGAAGAAACACCCTGACCCGTAAAATGAAAGAGCTGAAAATGTCTGACAAAGCTTTGACAGAATAACGTTTGTGACAACCAGGGAGAGCCGTTTCTGACGTTATTCTCCCTCTGAGCACATCAACACGCCCGAATATCTTGCTCTGCCACCCGTTAAACTGTCCTGCCAATCAAGTTTCTGAGAATTTCTATACTCGACTTAAGTAACACCAGACAGGAAGTAGGTGTAATATGAAACTCTCAGCAATGGTCTGCAGAGGCTTAGTTGCCTCGTTGTTTATTCTAATCACGTCTTCGACTTATTCTGCACAGCAAGGCAGCATTGGAAAAACCTCCACAGGTTCTTTCGGTATTCGCCTGGTCATAAAGCCTAACTTGCAAGCCTCCATAGCAACCCCGTCCATATCTCAAACGGATGACGCTGATTCAAACGCTCCCAACCTCAATGATGCGACTTCAACCGTTGCCACATTCAATGAAGTGGAGCCTATTTGCATCAGGGGCACAGGGATTAATCAGTATTCTGTTGTCACAGAAGGTTCAGGAGCGGGTGGCTCCTATGCTCTGAGAAATGATCAAAGATCCTATAACTATGAAGTCGACCTGTGGCCTTCTAATCAGGAAGCCCAGGCCCTTAACAGCGGTCAGAACAGCAACCCGATCAATGCACTATCAGGCAACTCAGACTGCGATAGCAGTCGAACGGGTTTTATGGTGAAGCTACCTCAAGACGTCGCTCAGCAGCCCCTCAAAGGTGAACTGAACTTGATTATCAATGCCGAATAAGATGGTTTACCACAGGCAATAGTGCCCGTAAAATGGAACCCCAAGACTATTGCCTGATATTCATAGTGATGATGAAAAAGAGATCACTTGAGTGACTGGACCAGATTACAGAAACACAAGGGCCCAACAGATGCGGTCATGGCTTAAACTTCCTCGCTTACCTCAATTATTAGCTATGGCATCTCTGGCTATGGTATCTCTGGCTATGTCCCTCAATACCTATGGTGCCATGTCTCTGGATAAAATGATCGTTTATTTCGAGCCGGACAAATCCCCTCGTCAGGACATAGTCGTTACCAATCCGGATAAGGAAAATCTGTATCTGCAGACTGAGGTCTACAAAGTCGTTAACCCCGGAACTGATCAGGAAGAAAGGGTTCGTATTACCGACCCCTCCGAGCTGAAATTACTCAGCACGCCACAGAAAACCATTGTCGCCCCCAACAGCCGAAAAACAGTTCGACTGGTCAGCCTTGAAACACCAAAAAAAGTAGAGTCGGTCTACAGGGTGACCTTCAAACCCGTCGTCGGTGACCTGGAAGCCACTCAGAACGCTATTAAACTGCTGATTGCATACCAGGCGCTGGTCTTTGTTCGCCCGGAAAATCCGGAATACAAAGTGACAGCCAAGCGAGAGAGAGACTCAATCACTTTTACCAACAGTGGCAACATTAATGTGGTATTACGAAATGGGCAATTCTGCTCAGGCCAGAAAGGCAAGCGTCAGTGCACTGACATTGATGATATTAAACGGCTCTATGCCGGGCAGAGCTGGACATTGAAAATCCCCAGCAGCAACACTGAAGTCGAATACGGTTTGTTCAACGGCAGCACTGAGGAAAGAAAGACGTTCTGATTTAATGAACTGATACTGTCACCGTTACCGTATCTTTGTAGATGCCGGGTTCGAGCCCGGATACTTCTGATGAAGGTACGGTAATTTCAAAATTCATATTGGAGCCACCGCCACAATACTGCAGAGTAGAACCTTTCCAGGGCTGCCCATCCACTCCCGGCACCAGAGTTTCCATGGAGCCCCCTTGCCCAACTCTTAACTGATAACCCACCCGACCTGATAAAAGAAAAGCACCCGTCAACCCAGTGGCTCTGACAGTGAAGTCAGATCCGCTTTGAGTGTATACACAAAAATCCATATTACCCTGAAGATTCTTGTCACTAAGCGCCATGTCTTTAAGGCCACTGATCTGGATGCGATCAGGAATTTTCAGCTCAAAGATAAGGTCAGTGTTATCGGTATAAGGAATAAAACCACCACTCTCCATGCCTTTGAGCTTTAATACCGCCTGATAATTTCCGGGTTGACGCCCTTCTAACTCGATAGCATTCACCTTGACCGATACTTGCCCTCCAACCTGTCTCCAAGTCCCCGGAGCCAGGAATGTCGAACTCGTATCCGGAATATTGCTACCATCTTTTAGCAACAATGAATTTACCCCCTGCTCAAAGACCACCCGGGACATTTCTATAGCAGGAGCACTCCCTGAAGAGATGAAATCAAAACCAGAAGCTTCAATGGTGTAATCTTCAGATTGTCGAAACCAGCCACAGCGAGGAAAGCGCGACCCAAGACCGGTGCCATTGCACGACTGCAACTGCAAAGGTAGGTCGATGTCAACATCCCCACCGGCCCAGGTAACAAGCGGCGCAGTATACTGAGGCTGACCAAAAACGAAAAAGCCCGAAGCTGTGTTAGCTAATGTCAGTGCAATTAGCGCAAGTACTCCTCTGAGAAACATCATAAGAAAACAACATCTGCTTTATTTTGACCGGACCCCAACTTTAACCATCGAAGTATCGCTGTATAACCGAGTATCATTAATACTCAGGAGCCTTACCGTTCGCCATTGGTCAACTGGCCTTGAAGATCGGGACCACAATCATACTCGGAAAGATCCAGGGTTCCCATTCTTAGTATGTACTGCTTGTCATCCGGTACGACGGGCACAGTGCATTGCCAACCATTCTCGAGTTCAATCCTCAACTCATGAGTATCTGAGCGGGCTTCTATCTGGAACATGCCAATATCGTCCGAACTGGCAGGATAAAGTCCTCCAATAATCCGAGCTCCGTCCAGAGGCTTACCCTTCATCAACAAGCGACCAAAAAGCAGTCTCAGGGGTATAGCCTCATAGTCCAGCGTCACGACGTTGCCGGGATACAGGGTGACACGTCGCTCCCGCTCATCAAAACTGTAGAGCGTATCCCCTGAAGGCGACAGGGTTACGGTATATTGTTCAAAAGGTGCCAGCGGGATCACCGACGGTCTGTCTGCCACGGCATAACCTCTTCTGTGACCGTCAATGGTTACATCAAACACGTCGCCTTCACGACCCTTCAGATTGACCACCAGAGCACTCTCTGCCACTCGCTCTCCACCCATAGCCACAACATTGCCATCGGTCAGAAAGCTGGTACTGAAACTGCCGTTATAGTTAGTAACCCGATTGGCCTCTGTTGAACGATGGTTAACCGTCAATGCTGCTTTGCCAAAACGGTCACCGTATTGCAAGACACCATCAAGTCTTCGTTCGCCACTTCCCGCTTCTGCAGAGACAGTAGAAATCAGCTGACCATCATAAAGGTCACCATCATCCCAGGAGGCTGACAGCCTCATTTTTTCTGTTCTGTCTTCCAGGCCGTTAGTGTCTTGAACCTCAGCCCGGGGGTTAACCCGGAAAGTCCATCGATCCTGACGAAATCGCCACTCCAGACTCAACAATGCTACTGAGTTACCTTCTGACTCACTGAAACTGAAAGTAACATTCGTATCGTAATCCAGCGTTCTGAAAACGGTAGCGGTATAACTCACTCCGTGGGTTTCTGTTCTGCCATCGTTATTATTTCTATTACTGCTGAATCGGTAATTGGCAGCGCCTCTCCAGAGGGGTACTGCAATAGAAAAACTGCTTTGCTCAAAAGCATCACCGATCAATGCCGGGCGATCGGAATTTTCCACTTCACTATCGTCCCTCCAGAGTCGTCGATAACTGCCATTCAAAGAGGCGTTGCCCAGCCAGGTTCTGGCTATGAGAGTCATACCATAGCTGCCATTATCTGCCAGCATCACCGAGGGTGATAACTCATAACGATAGCCCAACTTGAATAGCCCCAGCTCAAGCAATGAAGTATCTAAAGTAGCGGCAGCAGACAAAGTCCCTGCCACCGTCTCAAAAATTCTCCGACTCACACCGGCCCGGGTCAACCACTGTTGAGTACTATCAGGCAGAACCCCATCAAAAACCGATGTCATCACACGCCCGGTCTCAGCAAAAAACAGCCATTCACCTTCAGGCGGTAGTTGAAACTGCTTGGCAAAGAAACGGGTTTCCTCAGACTGAAGGTTACCCTGCTCATCCAGAATCCGGATGTCTATATCGTAGGCACCCGTGGGAAAAGTAGTGGTATTCAGAGCCTGAAGACCCGCTTCAAGAAAATAAGACGCAATCAGTCGTCCATCTCGTCTGACTTCAACCCTGCCCCTGAGCGGCATAAAGATATCGATCGGCATACCGCCACTGAAATCGGTATCTTCTCTGGTGTTATCAGAAGTCCGAAACCGGGCTCCGACAAGGGGCTGATCAGACGTAAAATTGAGGCCAAACCCCCGACTTGAAAGCAGGCCAACATCGTACTCAAAGCCTTCAAAATCCCTCTGACCGTATAGCTGATTGACCGAGAAGTCTTGAGACTTTGAATAGTCCCAGCTCCACAACACACTATTTTCATGATAAGAGAGCAGCGTCAGGCCGTACAAAGTATAGTCACTGCCATTGGCATCTTCAGATATACCGGTTACTGCTGCCGAAAAGTTTTGCATCATGGCAAAGCCTGAGTCAGAAGGCGGCAGGTATTTTCTGACATCGGCAGCTCGGGTTAACAGGAAGCGGGGATTAACAAACACATCGACCCTGAAGCGGGATTCATCAAAAATCACACCGGCAACGGGAGGGTTAAGAACACCACAATCTTTGGTGACACCGGGCGGACAAATAGCCTCAGTATGGGTATTCAACTCGCCGGATAAAGCCGAAGCCAAAAAAACAGGATCGTTCACCGAACCGATAAGGCGAACCACATCATTAACATTGGAAAGGGTAATTTCACCGGGTTGGAAGGTAGCCAGCTGGGAGGTTAAATAGCGGTTGCCATAATAAATATCCACCAGCGATCGCTGAGGCTGACTAAGGGTCTCAAAACCTTTGGGAGCTTTATTCTGGGCAAGAAAAAGCGCCTGATTGGCCATAGTTTTCGAGCAAACAAAAACCATGAGCAACGCAACACATAAAATGTCAACGCATTTCCATTTTGTCATGGCCCGAAACAATCATTTTCGTTACTGCTCTGATACTTAATTACCTGACAGAGGTACTTTACACCGAGGGCCGACTCAGGGCTGTTACTCAGCGCCGCTTTCATATTTTTTGGAAAGCCAGTGACCAGACCAGAGTCAACTTTACCGGCCATTAGGGATTAAATAGCTGTGACTACGACTGTGACAGTGTCTGAATATACGCCTACACTTTTACCTTTATAGTCCGCTTCTTTAATGTCTACAGTAATTTTAGAGTCCAGAGCAGCATCACAAGTGTTACCTCCAATAGGGCCATCTCTTTTAAAATCACCTGCCACAGCACCCGACACCAACTGACCCGCTCCCCAGACCTGATCCGCCGCACCACCTTTCTGAGAATAGGTCAACAAATAAGGGATTTCGTCTGCAGGACCTGCTCCTGATGGTTCCAATGTAAAATTATGGTCGCTTGCCAGACTGACTTCGTATCGTTCAACATTTGAATCAACACAGGAAGGAGTGAAACCAGTGAGATCACCGGTAGTGGCAGAGGTGGTATTGAAAGTTACGTCCATCAGAGCAAAGAGCCTCATTTGAACCTCGTTTCTAAGAAAGATATCAAACTTGCCGGTAGATGAGTCTGCAGTCGGTCCTGTTGGGTTTTCAGCTGCCTGAAGCCCGAAAGAGAAAAGCCCTGCCGATAGCGCCACACTTTTAACTACTTCTTTAATTGCATCTCTTTCTCCTTTACCTAAGCTGTTTTTAATGCGTTTTGTTTCTGCGCCCCAAGTACTTTAAGACACCCTGAGTTCAATGCCTCTTTTCAAACTTTGATTGCAACAGTGTAGCAGACGTATGGAGTCATACCTGAACTCAATCGATACACCTATTAATCAGTCTTTATCGTTTATCTAGATAATTTACATTTGTCGTATTACTCGTGGATTTATGAACTACCCGGAACAAAAAACTACATTGCTTGTTTATATCGTGGACTGGCTCGGGACTCTTACTCACAGCCGTTTCATATTTTTCGTACAGCCAGCATAGAGGCTGGTGCCAACTCCACTGACTATCAAGAATTAAATTGATGAGACGATCACTGTAACCGTGTCTGAATAAACGCCTTCAGGCTTACCGGTGTAATCCGCTTCTTTAATGTCCACAGTGATTTTAGAGTCCAGAGCAGGGTCGCAAGTCTTACTGTCAATGGGACCGTCTATTGCAAAATTGCCCGCTGTAACGCCAGGCCCGAGGTTGCCAGCTCCCCATACCTGGTCTTTTGCACCTTTTTTCTGAGAATAGGTCAATAAATAAGGGATCTTGTCCGATCCCGGGCCCAGGCCTGCAGTCAAATTAAAATCATTTCTGCTGTCCAGACTGACTTCGTAGCGTTCAATGTTCGAGTCAACACAAGAAGGGGTTGAACCTTCGAGATCTCCTTTAGAAGCAGCGGATTTATCGAATGTTATGTCCTCCAGACCAAAGAGCTGTATCTGAACCTTTCTTCTGTAAGTAATTTCAAAGTTGCCAGAAGACAAGTCCGCAGTCGGCTCTGTTGGGTTTACAGCAGCCTGGAGCCATGACGAGGCCAATCCTGAAGATAAAGCAACAGCTACAACTACTTCTTTAACTCCATTGCTTTCCCCTTTATCCAACCAGTTCGTAATCCGCTTTGCTTCTGTATTTCAGATGCCAAACGGGATCCTGAACCTGAAGACTCTCTCCAAGCGTCATTGGAACAGTGTAGCAGACATAAAGAAGCTCACGGCCTCAATAGATTTAACGAATAATATAACTTTGTCGTTTATATTTATTGTTGATTCATTCTGTAATGCGTAATGGAAAAATCTTATGAAGCCAAAGAGTCAGTATTTTTATATTAAAGATTAAACGACTGTATTCCAGAAAGAGCTGAACATTGAAAATTCTCAGTAGCAACACCGAGGTTGAGTACGGATTATTCAATCGCAGCACAGAAGAGAGAAAGACATTCCAGTCTGTCTTTATTGGGCCCTTATGGTAACTGTCATGGTATCGCTATAAACACCCGAGTCAATATTATCAAGATCATTGCCTTTGATCCTGACCCGCAACGTCATGTTGTCCTGACCACCGCAATCCTGCTGAGTACTGGCAGTCCAGCCCCTGTTAGGTCGTTGCCCCTGCCTGCGATAAGTGGTCCAGCTTTCACTGGGAGTCCTGATCCTCATGCGATAATTAACACAATCCGATGCATTCACACACTGACCCTGTTTACTGAGCATGAAGTCATCCCCTGGATTACTGCTGCTATCAAAGTCTATAGAGACTTCACCCGTATTACTGAACACACAGGCACCAAAGTCAGCATCAAGATTATTTCCGGACAAGTCATTAGCATCCAGAGCCACATCTTCCAAGCCAGATATTTGTACAAACTCAGGTACCACGATCGGAATGGTTACCAGAATGCTATCCAGATGGCGCGTATTGTACATATCTTCACCGGCTATATAGAAGCTGAAGTCGTATGTACCAGCCTCAAGCTGTAGCAGTCGATTCTGATTGAAGGTAAATGTAAACGAGCCCGTTACCGTCCCATTGGTAGTGGTCTGATAAAATGAGGAAGAGCTATCAGAGTGCGTCCATTCTCCGGGTACTAAACTTCCCTGATTTCCATTCTGACTGTATTGGGCACTGATCAAAAACTCTGACAATTCGTCGGCTTGATAGCTGTCAGGAACATTACTCGAAGGGCTCTGGCTGCCGGGATCTGAATCTGAAAGAGCCAGACGATAATCCTGACCTTCACAGCCCGAATCACAATATGCCCTGAAGGACACCGTGAAATTGTAGGTGGGGTTTGCATTTCCTGAGGTCACGTTAAGTGGATCAGCGACATAACCAGAGAATTCAAAGAAAGCCCATGCCTCTGTCGAAAAGAGTATCAGTGCCGAAAAAAACACTTTGATAAAATACTTCAATGTCAACAACCCCGGGCCTTTGAACAAACGGCCTTCTTGTAATCAATGACCCTGAACACGGCAGGACTCCATTATTGTTATATCCATTACTTCCTGAAAATGCATCCTGCTCAGGAATCGTCCCGTTTGCCGATGGCCAACTGACCTTCCAGCTCGGGAACACAATCAGACTCGGATAGTTCCAGAGTTCCCATTCTTAGTATGTATTGCTCGTCATCCGGTTCAACGGGGACAGAGCATTGCCAACCATTCTCCAGCTCAATCCTCAACTCATTAATATCTGAGCGGGCTTCTATCTGGAACATGCCAATATCATCTGAGCTGGAGGGATAAAGTCCACCGGTAATCCGGGCTCTGCCCAGAGGTTCACCGTTCACCAACAAACGACCAAAGAGCAGTTGCAGGGGTATAGCCTCATAGTCGAGTGTCACGACGTTTCCGGGATACAGAGTGAAACGACGCTCCCGCTCATCAAAACTATACAGGGTATCCCCTGAAGGCGACAAGGTAACGGTATATTGTTCAAAAGGTGTCAGCGGAATCACCGACGGTCTGCCCGCTACAGCATAACCTCTTCTCTGACCATCAATTTTTACATCAAAAACGTCGCCTTCACGTCCATCAAGATTGACCACCAGAGCACTCTCTGCTCTTTGCTCGCCTCCCATGGCCACAACACTGCCATCAGTCAGGAAGCTGGTACTGAAACTGCCGTTATAGTTAGTAATCTGGCCAGCCTCTGTTGAGCTATGGTTAACCGATAATGCTGCCCTGCCAAACCGGTTACCGTACTGCAAAGTGCCGTCGAGCCTGCGTTCGCCACTGCCCGCCTCTGCGGAGACACTGGACGTCAGTTGACCATCATAAAGATCACCATCATCCCAGGAGGCTGACAACCTCATTTTTTCTGTTTTGTCTCTGACGCCGTTATTGTTTTGAATCTCTGCCCGGGGGTTAACCCGGAAATTCCATCGGTCCTGACGGAATCGCCACTCAAAACTCAGCAGTGCAACGGTGTTACCTTCGGACTCACTCAAACTGAACGTCGCGCTGGTATCGTAATCCAGTGTTCTGAAAACGGTAGCGGTATAACTCACTCCGTGAGTTTCTGTTCTGCCATCGGTATTATTTCTGTTGCTGCTGAACCGGTAATTGGCACTGCCCCTCCAGACAGGTGCAGAAACAGAAAAACTGCCTTGCTCAAAGGCATCACCGATCAGTGCCGGGCGATCTGTGTTTTCTTCTTCACTGTCATCTCTCCAGAGTCGGCGATAACTGCCATTCAAAGAGACGCTACCCAGCCAGGTTCTGCCTGTCAGGGTCATACCATAGCTGCCGTTATCGGCTACCATCACTGACGGTGATAACTCATAACGATACCCCAGGTTAAACAGACCCAGCTCGAGCAATGAAGTATCTAAAGTCGCGGCAGCAGAGAGAGTTCCTGCCATAGTATCGAAAATTCTTCGACTCACACCGGCCCGGGTCAGCCACTGCTCGGTACCTTGAGGCAGAGCGCCATCAAAAACCGATGTCATCACACGCCCTGTCTCAGCAAAAAGCAGCCATTCACCTTCGGGGGGGATTTGATACTGTTTGGAAAAGAAACGAGTTTCCTGAGACTGCAAGTTACCCTGCTCATCCAGAATCCTGATTTCTATGTCGTAGGCGCCACTGGGAAAGTTAGTGGTATCCAGAGCCTGAAGACCGGCTTCATGGAAATAAGACGCTATCAGTCGCCCATCTTTTCTGATTTCAACCCTGCCCCTGAGGGGCATAAAGATTTCAACCGGCATACCGCCACTGAAGTCGGTGTCGTTTCGGGTGTTATTCGAACTTTGAAAGCGAGCACCCACAAGAGGCTGATCGGACGTAAAGTTCAGGCCAAACCCCTGACTTGAGAGCAAGCCAAGATTGTATTCAAAGCCTTCATACTCCCTCTGACCATAAAGCTGATTGACCGAGAACTGTTGAGACTTTGAATAGTCCCAACTCCACAAGACACTGTTTTCATAATAAGACAACAGTGTCAGACCATTCAAAGTGTAATCACTGCCATTAGTGTCTTGCGATGTACCCGTGGCCGCTGCCGAAAAGTTCTGCATCATGGCAAAGCCTGCATCGGAAGGCGGCAGATATTTTCTGACATCGGCAGCTCTGGTCAACAAGAAGCGGGGATTCACAAACACATCGACCCGGAATCGGGATTCATCAAAAATCACACCGGCAATGGGAGGATTAAGAACACCACAATCTCTGGTGACATTGGGCGGACAGATCGCCTCGGCATGGGTATTCAACTCGCCCGACAAAGCCGTCGTCAAAAAAGCGGGATCATTCACCGAACCAATAAGGCGAACCACTTCATTAACGTTGGAAAGGGTGATTTTACCGGGTTGGAAGGTGGCCAGCTGGGAAGTTAAAAAGCGGTTACCGTAATAGATATCCACCAGCGACTGCTGGGGCTCACTGAGCGTTTCAAAACCTTCGGGGACTTTATTCTGCGCAAGGAAAAGGGACTGACTGGCCATAGCTTTCGAGAAAACAAAAACCATGGGCAATGCAATACATAAAATGTCAATGCATTTCCACCTAGTCATGGCCCGGAGAAATCCTTTTTGTTACTGCTCTGGTTCTTTTACCGTGGGTTTGCTTGGGCTGTCACCCACGGCTATTTTTATATTTATAGGAGGGTCAGCGAAGACATCGAAATCGACTACGCTGACTTGTTTGAGATTAAATTGGGCTGACAGTTACAATAGCTGTACCTGTATAAATGCCAGGATCTGCACTTGTATAGTCTGGCGCTACAACAATACTATAAGAGTTCGCTCCAGAACAGGCAGACACATTATTGAAATCATTAGTTGTTACGTCCAGATCTTCACTACTCAATACACCACTACTATTTCCCCCGACACCCCAGAGACCATCGGTAACATCCGAACCAGCGCTATCTTGCAACTGCAATGTGTATGGAATATTAGCAGCACCAGAACCTGAATCAGTATTGGTGAGTTCAAATGTACCGCCTGCAGTACTCATTGAAATGTTAAACTGATCAGTATTGGCAGCAACGCAAACTGGTGTAGAACCAGTAGCATCTGTTGTACCAGGTAGACCATCAGTATCATTGATCTCAACATCTTCAAGGCCGTATATCTGAATCTTACTGTTGTTGTACAGAGTAATATCAAAGGTGCCTGTAGATGAGTTGTCAGTTGGTGTACCAGGATTGACAGCCGCCTGAAGCCCAACAGAGGCCAGCCCTGCAGACAGTGCTATAGCCACAGCTACTTTTTTAAATTCCATCACTTTCTCCAATATTCAGAACTAGTCCGTTGTCTATTTTTCTATGCTTCAGGTGTTTTCCAACACCCTGATCTCGAAGCCATTTTTCACACTTCTTTCGGAACAACAAGGCAGACATGGAGAATACAAAAAGAATTAAACAACCACTGTCTTTTTATTATTCTTATGACTGACTTTCCCTGAAACCGATACTTCTTACTCTCTACACGCTTTAGTCAGCTCAAAGCTCACTAATGTACGTATTTTCCGATAAGGCTAACATAAATAATTGCTCACAAAAACACCTATTAGAGATATATTGACCCATGTCAACATCTCATATTTAAAGGTTTTGAAAACAGGTATTCCACGCATAAATGTAAGCGGATTCATCAATATAAATTTATATATCAAACTTTTGAGCAGACTTTTTTAGATAGACATTTGTTTTCAGGTCGTCAATGTGATCGCAACTACCCGCCCCCCCCTCGCCGGTAAAAAGTTCATTTTATAGTGTGTTTGCGCTCATCTCCTATGCGTACCGCTCAACAAAAGAATAAAAGCAGAATCGCCAGAATGTAGTACTTTGCGTTAATTATTAACACAAATGGTGCGGAGCTAGAACAACATCGGTAACTGAGAAAGAAGAACAGGAATACGAAGCCAGATTACAGGCACTGAGGGACAAAATAGAAGCCGGTCGTAACAGCCCGATTGTAAACGACTTTGATATGGATCGTTTGCTTGATGAATTAAACGGGAGTTGATAATGGACCCACTAACCAGCAACACACAGCAACCACCGGGCCTGAGTACTGTCTCACCTGATAATAAACCCTCTGCTAACATTGAATCGTCAAAGTACCTTCCTGACGCCAGTCACGCAGAAACAGGCAGCCAAACATCACTTGCAAGCCGAAAAACAGAGCTGCCTCCTGAACCCGCTTTGAAGGGTACTCCTTTACTTTTGTACGTAAGTAAGTTTGCTAAAGACAATATGCTTCTCCCTGCTGTATTGAATACACCTGCGACTTCCTCCCTACTCCGGCCGCTGGCTCAGTCACAGCAAACCGGTCAGCTGCCTAAGTTGTCGGCGGCTTTATCTACGGCCGGCTGGACGCCAGCTATTGCCCGCACTGTTACTCGTTATGTGATGGCCGATACGGTTCGAACAGCATCTGCCCAATTGCTTTATGGCGTGTCTTCTACAATGGAGCTGCCCGAAGACGCCCAGGGTAAAGCTAATTTTGCAGTCAACGGCACCACTGCCACACTAATAACAGTCGCCAGCCAGCCTTTTGCAGCGATGCAAATTAAACAGCAGATGAGAGATCGCAGTGTAAAAAAAGCTCAGGGATCTAAAACTATTCTGCAACAGGGTTTCAAAAGAACGCTAACATCGCCTTTTCGAGGCGTTACAAGCAATTGTCTTTCCGCTCTGCTGATGTTTTCGATGGATTCAATGGACAGGCAGCAGGTAAAACGACGGGATGAAGGGAAGCTGAGTGATTTTGAAATGAAGGCAACACAGTTTGGTGTGGGTGCAACGGTAGGTTTTATCAACAATATCCTCAAGACCCACGCCAATGGCCGGATACTGGGCAAAACCCATCAGGAGGTTTTCAGACAACTGTCAGCCACTGCCGCTAAAAACCCTAAGGTTTTTGCTGCCCAGTTAGCCTATGCAACTGCCATGGGAGGTGTCTTCAATCTGATGTGGAGCGGTACTCTTCAGGCAATGGCTGCTACCCATGAAAAGGTTGCTGAATATTATGCTTCGAAAGATGAAACAGTTCCTCCGGGTTGAGCTGGGATGAATTGAGCATACATTTTTTCGAATACGCCAGAAATGCAACACTTATCAAGATAACCTGTAAAACCCCTGAAAAAATAGTATTATTCCGACAGATTTATAAGGGCAAGAAATTTTCTTTCGGCCCTGACCAGCTTTACTACTATTAATTGTGTGGCTTCCAAGGCAGAGCAGTATTCGAAGCGTGTATCAGCAAACCCTCAGGGAATTTAAAGAGGCTTCTGAAGATGAATCTGTCACCCTACGACCAATGTCGCTGCGATGAAAAGCAATGTAGCATCGGACGCACCTGCAACCTTGTTGCTCTCTTGTTAACCATGGTTCTGATCTCAGGACTGGCTCAGGCTTCTGTCTGAAAGGTTAACAAACGTTTCTGTATCCATCGCCTTTGAAGATGTAGTGATGGGTATAGATTCACTGACAGTCATCGCGCGAATAGCCTTATAATTCACCCTCGATGTACTGAATCAGTTCCCGCCAATATGCTTGATATCGTTCTATACCAGCCGGAAATCCCTCCCAATACGGGGAATATTATCCGACTCTGTGCCAATACAGGCTTTCGCCTGCATCTGATCAGGCCTCTGGGATTCGATCTTGATGATCAACGCCTGAAACGGGCCGGGCTGGATTACCATGAATACGCCAATTTGCAGATTCATGACCACTATCAGGACTTTCTTCAGACAGTGAAACCCACAAGGGTGTTGGCTTTGAGCACCAAAGGCACCACTCGCTATTCGGAACATGCCTTTGAGCCCGGAGACGCTTTGATGTTCGGACCGGAAACCAGAGGCTTGCCAATCGACATTTTGAATAGTCTGCCAAAGGATCAGGTACTGCGCTTACCAATGCTACCCGAAAGCAGAAGCCTGAACTTATCCAATACCGTCGCTGTTATGGTCTACGAGGCCTGGAAGCAGCTGGAATTTCCCGGAGGGAAATGAGAGAAGAGTGTGCCGGTCAGTGTCCGGCACTGTTCAGTTCACTATCAGTTAACAGTAGCGTCCTGCTGTTCACGCGCCTGCAGATAAAGGGCGTCGAAGTTGACAGGTGCCAGCATCAGCGGAGGGAAGCTGCCACGCAGAACCAGGTTATCAATGGCTTCACGAGCGTATGGGAACAGAATGTTCGGGCAGAAAGCACCCAGCGTACGGTGCAGTTCATCATCACTCAGCCCCTTGACCAGGAAAACGCCCGCCTGCTGAACTTCAGCCAGGAATGCGGTCTCTTTCTCTTCTTCAGTGCCATTCTGAACAGTAATGGTCAGAGACAGTACGACTTCATACATATCATCGTGCAGCAGACGGTTAGTGGTATTCAGGTCCAGCTTAACTTCTGGCTGCCACTGCGCCTGAAACATTTCCGGAGACTTTGGCGACTCAAAGGACAGATCCTTTACGTAGATTCGCTGCAGCGCAAACTGCGCCTGGTCTTGCTGCTGATTCTCAGCCATTATCATTTCCTTAAAAACGTCGGTTCTAAATTCGCTTCCCACTTATAATGGGGATAAAAATACCAGTATCAAGTGAGGTTATTAGCAACTTTCAAAAACAGGCTCATGCCTCTGAAGGTTGAGGAAGCGGGCCTGTTTTTACCTCAGCAGGTCGTCCAGTTTCCCGGCAGATTCCAGAGCATACAGATCATCACAACCACCTACATGGGTGTCTCCAATCCATATCTGGGGGACGGTGCGCGCACCTGCTTTGAGCGTCATTTCCTGACGAACATCGGGCTTGCCGTCGACGCTGATAGTTTGGTAGCTGACCCCTTTGCTGTCCAGTAGCCTGAGCGCCTGATGGCAAAATGGGCAATACGCAGAAATATAAAGGGTAACCGGAGCCATTTTTATTCCAATAATGCTGGCCATGATTCACTCGCCCATTGGGGAGTGAATCATGGCCTGTTACTTTACTTCTTAACCAGAGGCAGACTGTCTGCCGTCCAGGTGCCAATTCCACCCTTCAGTCGAACAACCTGCTCAAACCCGGCGTCTTTTAACTGCTTGCCAACGGAGCCACTGTGCTGGCCCATGGCGTCTACGATAACAATCGGCTTGTCTTTGTGTTTGTTCAGCTCACCGATTCGCTCAGCGACTTTGCCAAAAGGCATGCTCATGGCATCAACGATGTGGCCTTTACTAAAATCGGCTTTTTCCCTGACGTCGAGTACTATAGCTCCTTGCTGGTTAATCAGCTGAGTCACTTCCTGAGAACCGACACTCTGACCACCTTTGCGCATCTCGGTAAAGAGCAGCACACACAACAGAGCTGCCAGAGAACCCACCAGCAGAGGGTGGTTACCTATAAATTCAATAATCTGTTCCATACCGAACCAGTACTAATATATGCCTTAACGAGGGGAAAACAGCTTAGCCTCTCACCATTGATGGTGAAAATCGCACCCATTTTCGTGATTAATTGTCGTAATTAATTGCCGTAGGGCGACAAGTATACATTCTGCTAAATAGAGTTACGACTGTGTGCGCTAAAAGAACACGGTAGTGAGCATCAGTGCCGTGGGGCATCAATCAGCATCTTACAATAGAGGAAATCAGGCTTTGACACCAACATCTGTTCTATCCTGCAAATAGTTGATTTCTATCACTCTGTCTCTGGAAACGAGCTGTAAAGCAGGTAGAATTCAAGGCCTTCACCTCTCAAAACAGCCCTGAGCCAAAGATGCTGCTCAATCCGGTTTCTGAGAATAGCTGCAATGTCTCTGAGAGCAGTATTTCAAAGACACTGCTTTTGGCCAATATGCCCAAGGTTTGATCCATGACTGACAAGCGCACCACCACCGCCCTGATCATCCTCGATGGTTACGGTTACCGAAAAGAATCTGACTCCAACGCTATACTGGCTGCCAATACGCCCGTCATGGATCGTCTCCGGAAGGAACATCCTTTCAGTTTTGTCTCAGGCTCCGGCATGGATGTGGGCCTGCCCGATGGCCAGATGGGTAACAGTGAAGTCGGTCACATGAACCTCGGTGCCGGTCGAGTGGTCTACCAGGACTTTACCCGCATCACAAAATCCATTGAGGACGGTGACTTCTTCGAGAACAAAGCGTTTACCGACACTATCGACAAAGCCGTCTCAACGGGAAAAGCGGTCCATATCATGGGGCTGATGTCTCCCGGCGGTGTTCACAGCCATGAAGATCATATCAATGCCATGGTGGCACTGGCTGCCAAGCGTGGCGCTAAAGAAGTGTATGTTCACGCATTTCTGGATGGCCGTGATACACCGCCACGCAGCGCCGAAACGTCTCTGGCAAAAACCGACGCGATTCTGAAAGAAAAAGGTATTGGCAGAGTCGCCAGCCTGATCGGTCGTTACTACGCTATGGATCGTGATAACCGCTGGGAACGGGTGCAGCAGGCCTATGACCTGATGACTCTCGGCAAAGCAGAGTTTTCTGCCAAAACCGCTGTAGAAGGCCTGCACGCGGCTTATGAGCGTGATGAGAATGACGAATTTGTAAAAGCCACTACCCTGGGTGAAAGTCCTGCCACCATTAATGACGGTGATGCGGTTCTGTTCATGAATTTCCGTGCAGACAGAGCCCGTGAAATCACCCGTGCCTTTGTAGAAAAAGAGTTTGACGGTTTCCGACGTACCAAACAACCGGTCATGGCCGGATTTGTCATGTTGACTCAATACGCTGCCAGCATCGACACAATATGTGCCTATCCACCTTTCGAGCTGCCTAATACTCTGGGTGAATACATGGAAAAGCTGGGTAAAACACAGCTGCGTATCGCCGAGACTGAAAAGTATGCCCACGTCACCTTCTTCTTCAGTGGCGGCCGTGAGGAGCCCTATCAAGGAGAAGAAAGAATTCTGGTTCCATCACCCAAAGTAGCCACCTATGACCTTAAGCCTGAAATGAGCGCTCCGGAAGTGACTGACAAGCTGGTCGCTGAGATCAAGAGCGGCAAGCACGACCTGATTGTCTGCAACTACGCTAACTGCGACATGGTGGGTCATACCGGTGTATTTGATGCAGCTGTGAAAGCCGTGGAAGCGGTCGATCAATCCATTGGCAGAGTGATTGAAGCCCTGGATGAAACCGGTGGTCAGTGTCTGATTACCGCCGATCACGGTAACGCTGAGCAGATGGTTAACCCCAAAACCGGGCAGGCTCACACAGCTCATACTTGCGAGCTGGTTCCCCTCGTTTACTTTGGTCCCAAAGCCATTGAGCTGAAAGACGGTATTCTGTCTGATCTGGCTCCCACCCTGCTGGATCTGATGGGTCTCGAACAGCCTGAAGAGATGACCGGTAAGTCTCTGGCAGGCTGATGCTTTCAGAGCATTGGAAAACAGAACAGGACTGGAAGCAGGACGCTACCAGTCCGGGACTGCTATCAGGAAATTGCCAGCAGCTCTACTTCAAAAACCAGAGTGGCGTATGGGCCAATAGCGCCACCCGCGCCCTGGGCACCGTAGGCCAGGTTGTATGGAATAAACAGCTTCCACTTGGAGCCAACGGTCATGAGCTGCAGGGCTTCTGTCCAGCCGGCAATAACGCCGTTAACAGCGAATTCGATAGGCTGACCACGATCCACAGAGCTGTCAAACACAGAACCGTTGAGCAGGGTACCATGGTAGTGAGTGCGAACGGTGGCGTTGGGTCCTGGTTTTTCGCCATTCTCATCACCTGCTACCAGTACTTCATACTGCAGACCTGACTCGGTGACAGTCACTTCATCACGTTTGGCATTTTCAGCCAGAAACTTTTCACCCTCAGCAGACAACTCTTTAGCTTTATCAGCTTCCTGAGCCTGAATGCGCTGGTGCATTTCGTTGAACGCTTCCTGCAAAGCGGAATGCTCAACAGCACTTGGAGCCCCGTTCAGGGAGTCAGCCAGACCGGCCAGAACGGCATCAATGGACAGGCCTTCAATAGGGTTGCTGGCCAGCTGGTCGCCCATTTGACGACCAATTCCATAGCTTACGCGCTCTTCGACACTTTTATATTCAGACATTCAATTATTCACTTTGGGTGAAACTGGTGTAAGCGATTCACATCGCTCAAGGTGACGCCAAAAGCCTGCCTTTTCAGTATTCTCATGGCGAAAGAAGGCCATTGTACCACGAACCTGCCCGACTTCAGACTTAAAACCATAAGTGTTGATAAAACAAGAATGTCGACCGGAAAGGAACTAAAAGCCTGAAACTCCTGTCTAAAATTTGAGTCTTTATGAATTTATAAGGAGTAATTCATGATTATCAGAAAAGTACCCATTTTGTTCGTAGCCCTGTTTACGATAAGCTTCAGTGCCATTCTCCAGGCTCAGGAAGAGCTGGTCTATGTACTCTGGAGCTTGAACTCCCGAGCAGAAATGTATCTGGTTCAGCGTCTGGACAATGACAAACCCAGGGTTCTGGTCTCGATCAAGCGGGACATGAGCATTGACGAGGCTTATCTGGACCATTCCGGAAACATTGCTTCCAAACGAGCCCGCAATGTTGTCAAGGCCGGTGGTTATGACCCCTCCCTGAACGCTGCGGCCGTGGCCAGAAAAATGTCCCGGGAAATGCTTGAAGAGCAAAAGCCGGTATTGGCTCAAAGGGGTATAGATCCAGCAAAAACATCCGCTTCATTCCTCTATGCAGTAGCAGGCTTTGATGCCGCCACAGCCAAAGAAGGCGATGAATTGTATATCTTTTTTGACCCGCAGGATGTTATCGACATTCAGAAGCAGGCAGAGACAGCCATTAAAGAGACGTTTCAAAGCGGCGGGATAGCTCTGACTGAAATACAGACTACCCGGGATACCGTCCTGATCGGGGAAGCAATGAAACTGATGCAAGCAGAAGATGAGCTGTTCGTTTTTAAAACCACCTACGATCTGGTGTGCTCCGTGGAACATGGCGAATTAAAAACCGTTGATATGAAAATGCGTTATAAAGATAAAAAGGCGCTTCACGCTGGTAACCTTGGCATGCCAATGATTATTCCCAGGCCCAGGCCACCGAAACCACCCAAATCCATTCCCAGTGGTAGCGTTCACAGCATCGGAGCCTTCGCCAGTGATCAATTTTTTTCCAATTTCGAAACAGATTGCAGGGACACATTAGAGAGATGTCAGGCAAAGCTGGCACGATGGGAAGAATACAAGTCCAACCACCAGTTTCAGGAGGTTGCTTTAGACTCATCTGCTTGTCTTGAAGGAACAAAGACCTGTCTGTCAGAGCTGAAAATGAATGCACAAAAGATCCCTGCCCATCTCTATCTGAAACAACACATTGACCCGGAGGCATCACCCAGAGAGTTCTTTGACCGCTATTCCCAGCGCAAGAGAAAAAACGAGCTGGGCCATAGAATCCTGTTACTCAGACTGCAGGACTCACAGGCACCAGCAGCTCTTAAAGATTGGTATGTTGGCCACATGAAAGCCACCATGCAACCTACTCTGGACGAGGTGCAGGAACGTGCTGCAAGCCTGATTGCCAAAGCGGCAGAAAAGGGTAAACCCAATCCGCCCAATGTTTACTTTCTGGGAGAGTACGCCGAAATCATTGAGATTGACTTTGTGAGTACCTTGTTCCGGGAGCGCTTTAAAGAGTGGGGGCTGACCTACTCCTACATCAACAAACAAGAGACCGATCAATTAGTAGCCGCTGGAGCTTTGAAGGCGATGGACTCACTCCGCCAGTCTCATCACTGAGCTCAATAAGCAGGAGAGGTGCCATGTCCATGCAGCTCTCCGGCATTATTCCACAGGCGACTGTTCTCGATAACAGCCACTGATGTGAGTGACGATGACATGACACACTCCACCTTTTTCAGCCGCCTCACCCACCATTCTGGCTGTACTATGCATAAATTGAGGTCCAACTTTTTCCAGAACAGGCTCCGTAAAAGTAGCTTTATGCTGTTGATAAAACAGACTTATTGACAAAAAAGGAACCCACACACTGAAAGTCCAGTCTAAGATTACTGTCCTTATCAGCAGTCAAGAGCGAACCGTGATGTTCAGAAAAGCAGTTCTCCTGTTTGTGGTCCTGTCTTCGATAAGCTTCAGTGCCATCCTTCAGGCTCAGGAAGAGCTGGTTTATGTACTCTGGAGCCTCAACTCCCGAGCAGAGATGTATCTGGTTCTTCGTCCGGGCAATGATAAGCCCGGAGTGCTTCTGGCCTCGATCAGGCGGGACATGAGCATCGACGAAGCTTATCTGGACCATGTTGGGAACATTGCTTCCAAAAGAACCCACACAGCCATGAAGAGCGACGATTATGACCCCTCCCGAAACACTGCGGCTGTAGCCAGAAAAATGTCCCGGGAAATGCTTGAAGAGCAGAAGCTGATACTGGCCCAAAGGGGTATAGATCCAGCAAAAACATCCGCTTCATTCCTCTATGCAGCAGCTGGCTTTGATGCCACCAGGGCCAAAGAAGGCGATAAACTTTACACTTACTATGCCCCACAGGATGTTATCGACATTCAGAAACAGGCAGAAACAGCCATAAAAGAAACCTTTCAACAGGGCGGGATAACTTTGGCTGAAATACTGACTACCCGGGATACCGTCCTGATCGGGGAAGCGATGAAATTGATGCAAGCAGAAGATGAGCTGTTTGTGCTTAAAACCACCTACGATCTGGTGTGTTCTATGGAACAGGGCGAGTTAAAAACCGTTGATATGAAAATGCCTTATGGTGATGACAAGAGACTTCCCGGTATTAACATCCCTGGCATTATCCCCCCTGTTACCCCCGTCCAACCGAGACCCGTTAAGAAGCTTCCCAGTGGTAGCGTTTACAGCATCGGAGCCTCCGCCAGTGAACAGTTTTTTACCCTTTTCGAAACAAATTGCACAGACATCATAGAGAGATGTGACGTAACGCTTGCACGATCGGAAAAATATATGTCTGACCATGAGTATAAGGAGCTTGCTTCAGACGCATCTTCTTGCCTTGCCGATGCAAAGTCCTGTCTGGCAGAAGTGAAACTTGAGGCAGGAAAGCTCGCTGCCCTCATTTATCTGAAGAAACACATCGATCCAACAACCTCGGACCAAGAGTTCGTTAACCGCTACGCCCAAGGCAAGAGAACAAACCAGCTGGGCCATAGAATCTTGTTACTCAGACTGCAGGATTCATATCAGGCACCGGCAATTCTCAAAGATTGGTATATTGGCCACATGCAAGCCACCATGCAACCCACTCTGGACGAGATACAAAAACGTGCCGCTGGCCTGATTGCCAAAGCTGCGAAAAAGGGAAAATCCAATCCGCCCCATGTTTACTTTCTGGGGGAGTACGCCGAAATCAACGGGATTGATTTTATCAATGCCTTGTTCAGAAAGCACCTGCAAGAGTGGGGGTTAACCTACTCTATCATTAACAAAGTGCAGACTGATCAATTGCTAGTGACTGGAGCTCTGAAGGCGATCGACTCACTCCGTCAGGCTAATCACTGAGCTCACTGAGCAGGAGAGGTGCCATGTCCATGCATTTCTCCAGCATTATTCCATTCGAGTCAGTTTTCTATCCCTGTCCAGAGCCCAGCAACCGAAATCTTCAGCCAGCTCAACCTGCCCTCTGAAAACCGATTGAGCTTCGCTTCTGAGCGCCTCAACCGATAAGGCAAAGTCAGACGACTGTTTTCGATAACGGCCACTAATGTGAGTGAGGATGACATGACTCACTCCACCTTTTTCAGCCGCCTCACCCACCATTCTGGCTGTACTGTGCATATATTGGGGTCCGACTTTTTCCAGAACAGGCTCCGTAAAAGTGGCTTCATGCACTAAAACATCAACACCTTTCATGGCATCTATCAGGAGATCAGGCTGGTCATTATCACCACCAATAATCGCCACCCTGCCTGACCGGAGCGGCTGTCTGACATCTTGAGGATGAACAATACTACCATCTGGTAAGGTGACACTATTGCCACTCTGCAACTCACCCCAAAGGGGCCCCCTTGGCACGTTCAACGCTTCCAGTTTGTCTTGATCCATTGATTGCGTAACAGGCCGCTCCGCAAAGCGATAGGCATAGCTGGGAACGCGATGGGACAGTTCATGGGAAGTCACTTTAAAGTGCTGATCCTGAAAGTGAAAGTCCGCTTGATCACTGCGAATAAAATTCAGCTCAAAAGGCATATTACAAACGGCAGCACACTTGAGAGAGTGCCTGACAAAACTCTCTACGCCTTCCGGTGCACAAATCGTTAAAGGGTCTTTCCTGCCTTGCATGCTGGCACTGGTGATCAAGCCTGGCAGTCCAAAGATATGGTCACCATGAACATGAGTAATGAAAATACCTGCCAGGCCGGACAGCGTGTAACGGTTTCTGGTTCCCCGATGGCTCTCCATCCGCTGAGGGCTCTCCATCTGCTGAGGGCTCTTCGCCAACAGTCGCTGCTGAGTTCCTTCACCACAATCGACCAAATACCAGTCTCGACTTTCATCCAGAGCCAGAGCCATTGCGGTCACATTTCTGTCTGCGGTAGGAGAACCTGCCGAGGTTCCCAGAAAAGTAAATTTCATAAAGTTGTCGTTTACCTGCACAGTTTTCCCCCAAAGGGTTCTGCTGTTTTTCTGCTTTTAAAACAGCATAACACGTTACAGGGAACGGAAAATAAATCGGATGCGACCTGAATATAAGTCTCCATCAGGTACTTAATGCCATTTAGGTATGTGAAAGCCTGATTATTCAAGGCATACTGGAACCTCCATCAAAAAAATCAATGGCGCTTGAGTATGAGAATCACGGCTGCAACCCTGATGTTCGCCGTAACCCTGACTCTGTTCAATTTTATGAACAGCAAAACGGCCCACGCAGAATCCGTGGAACAAGAAACTCCCCAAGCTCAGCTGGAGGCGATCAACGTAGACATTGAACATCTGAGAAAACTGCTGGAGAAGCTCAACAAAGAACGCTCATCTGCCGAGAGGCATTTGCAATCCACCGAAACAGAAATGAGCCAGCTGCAAAACTCTATTCGTAAAATAGAACAAGCGCTTGAACAGGGAAAAGCCGACGTAAAAAAGCTTCAAAGCCGTCAGCAGGCGCTGACGGCGCAGAAAAATAACGAAAAGAGTCGCATCGCCAACAGTGTGCGATCCGTTTATCTTGCCAGCCGGGATAACCGGCTGAAGTTACTCTTGAATCAGGAAGATCCGGAAGCAGTATCCAGACACCTGACCTACCTGAGGCATCTCCAGAAAGCTCAGCTGGAAGCTATCGAAGCCTTTGAGAAAACGCTGGTCGATATAGAAGACAACAGGCAACAACAGCAGGCTCTGAATGACAGACTCGAAGGGCAGCAAGCGGACCTTACCCAAAAACAGGACCGTTTGATTAAATCCAGAAGTGACCGGAAACAATTAATCTCTACAATCAACCGTCAATTCAACAGCAATGACCGGGAACTGGACGCCCTCAATCAACAAAAGCAACAGCTGCAAGCGGTATTGGCCCGGCTCGCCGCCAGAAAACCAGCCAGTTCCCCCATCCAACAGTCCAAGGGAAAACTGCCCTGGCCGGTCAAGGGTCGGGTTGTGTATGGTTTCAACCAGCAGCGGCCAGATACCCGAATTCGCTGGCAGGGGGTTCTTATCTCGGTAAAAGCCGGAACCAAAGTCAACGCCATCCATGACGGGACTGTCATTTTTTCTAACTGGCTGAGAGGTTACGGTCAACTCATCATTGTCGACCATGGCAATAACTACCTGTCACTTTACGCACACAACCAATGGTTACTTAAGAAAGAAGGTGATTCTGTTCTGGCCGGAGAAGAGCTGGCACTCAGCGGTCAATCCGGAGGACAGAACGAGCCCGGGGTCTATCTGGAAATCCGACACAACGGTAAGCCCCAGAACCCGGTTCCATGGTTATCAAAATCTTAAGAGAGATCGTAAAACATCGTCCGATAAAAGATTGCAGAAACGATCGGGTGAACCGATAAAACAGAAGGCATCAGGTTTTCTTATCCCCTATTTTTCCGCCGAAACCTGAAGTGGTGACAGACAAAACAACAGCGCAGTCTGTTAAATAAAGCTGCCTATACTTCAATACCGGATAACCCGGGTGCCGGGCCACCGGAGTGCCGGACCACCGGAGTGCCGGGCCACCCAAACCACGGAGATTGTCGCAAAATCAGCAATAGCGGCATTTTCATCATAAATGTGCAGGGAGAATTCATGACAAAATCCTTTTCTACTTCCCGACAGCCAATGCCACAATGGATAAAAGCCGCTGTGTTGGCCCTGGCATCCGGGGTTGCCCTGCAAGGCTGGTCGGCACCGGTTAATCAGGAAGAGAAGCCTGCCCCGGCAGCTGTTGAGCCTGCCAGGCCAATAACCGATGCTAAACCGGCAAAAGAAGAGAAGAAAGGTACACTACCGCTGGAGGAGTTGCGCACCTTCACCGAGGTCATGCAACTGATCAAAACTACCTATGTTGAAGAGGTAGATGACAAAACGCTTCTGGATAATGCCATCCAGGGTATGCTCTCGGGTCTGGACCCACACTCCGCCTACCTCAAGCCAGACGCCTTCAAAGAACTTGAAATCAATACCTCCGGCAAGTTTGGTGGACTGGGTATCGAAGTCGGTATGGAAAACGGTTTTATCAAAGTCATCGCACCCATTGATGACACTCCTGCCCAGAAAGCTGGCGTTCTGGCTGGCGACCTGATCATCAAGCTGGATGACACTTCTGTAAAGGGTATGACTCTGATGGAGTCTGTGGATAAAATGCGAGGCAAGCCCGGAGAGCCCATCAAGCTGACGATTGTTCGTGAAGGAGCTCCCAAGCCCATCACTCTGATCGTCAAGCGCGACATTATCAAGGTGCAGAGTGTCAAATCCTGGATTCTGGAGGACGGCTACGGATACATTCGCATGAGCCAGTTCCAGACTGAGTCCGATAAGGAAGTGGTTGAACACCTCAACAAACTCAAAAAGTCTCAGAACGGGAAGCTAAAAGGGCTGGTACTTGATCTTCGAAACAACCCCGGTGGAGTTCTTCAGGCAGCAGTGGGGGTTGTAGACGCCTTTATCAAAGACGGACTGATCGTCTACACCAAAGGACGTGCTCCCAACCCACAGCTGAGCTTTAAAGCCAACAAAGATGACCCTTCCGAAGGTATTCCTCTGGTAGTGCTGATCAATGGTGGTTCGGCTTCGGCTTCTGAAATCGTCGCTGGCGCCCTGCAGGACCATAGCAGAGCCGTTCTTGTCGGTACCGAATCTTTTGGCAAAGGCTCCGTTCAAACGGTAATGCCCCTGAGCAATAATGATGAGAAAGGTCTGAAACTCACCACGGCCCTATACTACACTCCCAGTGGCCGATCAATACAGGCCGAGGGTATCAAACCTGACATTTTTGTACCAAGAGCTAAAGTGACACCTGAAGAAGACGTATCCGATTACAAGGAAGCGGACTTACAGGGTCACCTCACCAACGGCAATAAACAGGCAAAAAAAGGCAAACAAGAAAAGAGCAAACAAGAAAAAGGCATGCAGCAGAAAGGCAAGCAGAAGGAGGAATCTCGTTCACTGGCCGAGCAGGATTATCAGTTAAGTCAGGCTCTGAATGTTCTTAAAGGTATCCACATCAATGCTATCCGGAATGAGAAAAAGCCCTCCGCGATAGCCAAAGAACCTGAAGAGGCTATGAAGACAGCAACAACTCTTTAAGATTCATAAGAATACAAAAAAACCGTCTGGAGCCATCCAGACGGTTTTTTTGCGCCCTCAAAAATGAGCCAACAAAATATATAGCTATATAGATTCAACGCATTTCAGAACCTGAATTCAATCCCCAGACTTATGACAGGCTGCTCTTTACTGTCAAACTTGGTGCGTTGCAACAGAGTGCTGGCTGTGGACTCTAAAACAGTACTCTCAGCCACCTCAGGCCCTGTGTCCAGAAAAGTACCAACGTCGACACTGAGATCAACCCGTTTGGCATCATCAAGAAGCTTTTTCCAACCAACACCGACATAGGCTCGCTGCCCTTCACCAGAGAAATAGGCCTTACCCAGTTTCTTCGAGTCCCCCGAAAAAGCCCCTGCAGATACCCTGAAGCCGCTCTCAAAGGGGTAATAATCAATCACCAAACCATTTTTTGTCGCAGAGCTATGGGTATCGGGGGCGGAAAAATCATCGCTAACCATCGTATAAGCGCGAAGACCAAAGGCAGGGCTGCTTGCTTCCTGTTGGGCACTGACAACCTCACCGCCCGATTCTGCCGGAATAATGCCGGAATCATCTGCCAGAGTATTTATGGAAAGCATCATACAGACTGCAAAAATTGAAGGACCGCCGTTCATTATCCTTTCTCCGGGAGTCATGATTCGGAACAGGGATCTTCCCCCTATCGTCTCCGGAAAAGCCGAAGCAAGTCAACCATTCAACGAGTGAATCCTGAAATGAGTTCACGAATTTTCCGTCTGATCATCTGACGCCGTTATTGATAAACTATCTTCTCTTCATGAAAAAATTCTCATCGCCCTCATCAACAAGTGTGATGAGAAATAGTTTCAATCGCTCATGACCCTTTAGTTTGTTCCCTCCCGGATCCTGATATGCAAACCGACAACACCCCACAATCTGGCTGCGTACCTCCTTCTGAGATTGCCCGTATGGCAGAAGATGCTGCTGTGGGTAAAACCAAAAAACACCCTGAGGTGACCTTTGTACTGGCCGTTCTGGCCGGTATTTTTATCTCTCTGGCAGGCATGTTTTATACCATCGTTACCACTGGGGCTGAGGGCCTGCCTTATGGTATGGCAAAACTGGTCGGAGGATTGACTTTCAGTATGGGCCTGATGATGGTCGTACTCTGTGGAGCCGAGCTTTTTACCAGTAACACCCTGTTGCTGATGGGTCGTGCCACTCGTCGCCTCAACATTGCTCAAATCACCAGGAACTGGACGCTTGTCTACTTCGGTAACATGACCGGTGCCTTTTTCATGGTCGCCATGCTGATGGGAGTGAGCCAATACCAAGGCGCTCAGGGTGAAGTGGGTATCAACTACATGTATGTTGCCAATGCCAAAATGGGCCATAATTTTATTCAGGCCATGCTGCTGGGTATCCTCTGCAATCTTGTCGTCTGTCTCACTTATTGGATGACCCTGAGCGCACGTTCTGCAGCCGGAAAAATGCTTGCTTGCATGTTACCTGTTGCCTGCTTCCTGGCAGCCGGATTTGAGCACTCCATTGCCAACATGTTCCTGCTCCCCATGGGCTGGCTGATCAAAAATACTGCTTCGCCCGAATTCTGGGCAGCCACAGGCTATAGTGCTGATTATTTCAGCAATATCACGATCTTCAACATGATTGTCATGAACATCATTCCCGCCACCATCGGTAACATCATGGGTGGTGGTGTCATGGTGGGTTTGAGCTATTGGTTTGTTCACCTTCGTGAGCGTGACTGACCCGTCATTCAAATGTGGCTGCATGGAAGCAGCCTCCCTGATCAACCACAATAAGGCGGTAACTCGACCGGCATTTTTTCTGAATGGTGCTACATTATTTCCTAAGTTGACTCAGAGACTGAACAGATGAACGACAAAGATGATCTTTCGTCTCCTCTGCTGGTAAAAGACTTTTTTACCATGAAAACACTGATAGTTGCGTTTTTACAGTCCCTTCTCTCCTAGCGCGTTCCACCTTTTCATAGCAATTCATGGAAGTGTTCATGAGATCTTTTTTAAAATGCTCTGTTGTCCCTGATGGTTATTCCAAAAAACAACACGAACGTTATTCAAAATTAAGATTGCAAATTCTGATCGGGGCTTTTCTTTCTTATTCGGCCTATTATCTGGTTCGGAAAAACTTTGTCATGGTCATGCCCGACCTGATTTCAGAGGGCTATAGCAAATCTGAACTCGGAGTGGCTCTATCAGCACTGGCTCTCAGTTATGGGATCAGCAATCTGCTCATGGGTTACCTGGCAGACCGGATTGATGTCCGTAAGCTAATGCCCCTGTGCCTTCTGGGCTCAGCACTGCTCTCTCTGTTTCTTGGCTTTTCACCGGTGCTCCAGTTCCCACTGATTATGATAGTGATGACCCTGGCCCTCAATGGCTTTATACAGGGTTCAGGATGGCCGTGCAGTGCCAAACTGATTGCCCACTGGTTCGTCAGGCAAGAGCGTGGCACGGCCATGAGCATATGGAATTTGTCGCATAATGTAGGCTGCGGCCTGCTGGGGCCCATTGCCATCCTGGCAGTCACTCTTTTTGGCACCTGGCAAAGCAAGCTCTACTTTCCAGCCTTTATAGCCATCGTCATTGCTATGATGGGGCACCTGCTCCTGAGGGACAGACCTTCTCAGTGTCATTTACCACCGCCTTCTCCGGAGTTGTCGGAGGAGCTGGAGATAGAACAGCACAAAACGTCTTTTATCCGAACGCTCCAACTCTTCGGCCAGCATTGCCTGACAATGCCCCCGCTCTGGATTCTGGCCATTGTTAACGCCTGCACTTATTTCATTCGCTATGGTGTCATTGACTGGGCTCCGGTCTACCTGACAGAAACCAAGGGCTTTAGTTTCAATGCTTCGAGCTGGGCTTTTTTTGCTTTTGAGTATGCTGCTATACCCGGAACCCTTATTTGTGGCTATATGAGCGATAAGCATTTCAAAGGCAAGCGTGCTCCCATGAATGCTCTCTTTATGGCACTGGTACTCATTTCAGTCATTGCCTACTGGAACTCACCACCGGGTGACACCTCTTATGCCGTACTCTCACTGATTTCGACCGGATTTTTAATCTACGGCCCTGTCATGCTGGTACACGTTCATATCATTGATCTCGTGCCTCTCCCCTTTGCAGCCACTGCAGCCGGTTTCTGTGGACTCTTTGGGTATATTTTCGGAGCCACTTCCGCCAACCTGCTACTGGGAAAAGTGCTTGACCTCTATGGTTGGGATGCCTGCTTCCAACTGTTAGCCGGTGCCAGCTTGCTGGCTCTGCTATTACTCTTACTCCTCTGGCTTTGGGAAAACAGGCACCCTGACCCAACCATCGAGTTCAGCACGACGACACCACAACCCATAAGCCTTCCATCAAAATAAATCAGCCATGAGCGACTGAAACAATTTTTCGTTACCCTCAGATGAAAAATTTTTCACGGTAAAAAAGGTCTTCCCTCACTGAAATCCTCAGAACAAATACCCATAACAATATTAAGCACTCTCAACACTGACTAACGCCAAGGCTTTAGGTACACTAATGAGTTAACGCGCAATCAGACCCAACAAGGATTTCATGCGTAACGACTATACAGCGGAAGCCATTGAGGTACTCAGTGGCCTGGACCCGGTTCGCAAACGTCCGGGCATGTACACAGACACGACCCGGCCCAACCACTTGGCTCAGGAAATCATCGACAACAGTGTCGACGAAGCGTTGGCCGGCTTTGCCAGTAAAATCAAGGTTATCCTGCACAAAGACAACTCATTGGAAGTCATTGATGATGGTCGGGGTATGCCTACGGATATTCATCCGGAACACGGAATAACCGGCATAGAACTGATCCTGACCCGGCTGCACGCAGGTGGTAAATTCTCCAATAAGAACTACCAGTTCTCAGGTGGTCTTCACGGAGTGGGTGTCTCGGTTGTCAACGCATTATCGACTCGCCTTGAAGTCACCGTTCGCAGAGATGCAAAAGTATCCCTGATCACATTCAAGGATGGCTACAAAGATCAGGATCTGCACGAGATCGACACCTGTGGCCGTCGCAATACCGGCACAATGGTTCGTTTCTGGCCCGATGCCAGCTACTTTGATTCAGCCAAATTCTCGGTTTCCAAGCTCAGGCATGTACTGCGCGCTAAAGCCGTACTCTGCCCCGGCCTCAACATCGAGTTTGTTGATCACCACACCGGTGATACCGAGGAGTGGTACTACGAAGATGGCCTGACCGACTACCTGAAAGGTTCGACCCAAGGCTATGAAACCCTGCCGCAGGAACCTTTCACAGGTTCACTGCAAGGTGAAAAAGAAGCGGCAGACTGGGCAGTTCAATGGCTTCCTGAAGGCGGTGAATTGCTGACAGAAAGCTACGTCAACCTAATTCCAACCCCCCTTGGCGGAACACACGTCAATGGTTTAAGAACCGGCTTGCTGGAAGCGATTCGCGAATTCTGCGAATTCCGTAACCTTTTACCCAAAAGCGTTAAGTTGAGCCCGGACGATATCTGGGAAAATTGCTCTTACGTTCTCTCTGCCAAACTGGCAGACCCACAGTTTTCAGGTCAAACCAAAGAACGCCTGTCTTCAAGAGAATGCGCTTCGTTTGTTTCCGGCGTGGCCAAAGATGCCTTCAGTCTCTGGCTTAACCAGCACCATGCAGAGGGCGAGCTGCTGGCAGAGCTGTGTATCAACAACGCCCAGAAGCGGATGCGCAAATCCAAAAAAGTAGCCCGTAAAAAAGTCACTCAGGGACCTGCCCTGCCCGGAAAGCTGGCAGACTGCTCAAGTCAGGATTTGAACTACACCGAGTTATTCCTGGTCGAAGGCGATTCTGCAGGGGGCTCTGCAAAACAGGCACGGGATCGTGAATATCAGGCGATTCTGCCGCTACGCGGTAAAATCCTGAACACTTGGGAAGTGGATTCCAGCGAAGTACTGGCCTCTCGTGAAATTCATGATATTTCTGTCGCCCTGGGCGTTGACCCTGGTTCAGACAAACTCGACGGACTGCGCTACGGAAAAATCTGCATCCTGGCGGACGCCGACTCTGACGGTCTGCACATTGCCACTCTGCTCTGTGCACTGTTCGTACAACACTTCAAAGCTCTGGTAGAACAAGGACATATCTACGTAGCCATGCCACCTCTTTATCGAATCGATGTCGCCAAAGACGTTTACTACGCCCTCGATGAAGCAGAAAAAGAAGGTGTACTGGAACGAATCAAGGCCGAAAAGAAACGGGGCAAAGTCAACGTTCAGCGCTTCAAGGGTCTGGGAGAAATGAACCCGTTACAGCTTCGTGAAACCACCATGTCTGCCGACACTCGTCGTTTGGTTCAGTTGACACTGGAAGACTTTGAACTGACCCGTGAAGAGATGGACATGCTGCTGGCTAAAAAGCGGGCTGGCGATCGCAAGAGCTGGCTTGAGGCTAAAGGGGATTTGGTGGAGATTTCCTGAGTGTGGCTCTTATCAAGCTGTTTGTCTTTTGAACGCTGTGACAGGTCTCACAGCCTTCGACTCCTCGTTATACCGGGTCCTGGTATCCCATAAGTCGCATGCATGCTGGATATTAAGCCAGAACTCGGGAGTATTACCTAAAGCCGCCGCCAGTTTGATGGCCAGTGGTGCTGTCAGCACCGTTCTGTCATTCAGAATATTACTGACAGTATTTCTGTGGACGCCCATGGCTTCAGCCAGATCAATAATCTTCAGTTCCATCGGCTCCATGAATTCCATCCTCAGCATGTCGCCTACGGATACAGGTCTTCTCTTGGTTGCCCTCATAGTCTTATCCCTTGTAAGTGTGTGGATCAAGATGTGTGTCTACAGCCACGCCATCTATCCATTTGAATACCAGGCGGTATTGCCTGTTGACCCGGATTGAACACCATTCGCTGAGGTTGTTGGTCAAATGTTCAAACCGGTTTCCCGGCGGTATCCTTAAATCCGATTCTTTGCAAGCTCCATCCAGGATTTGTATTTTCCTGAATAGCACTGATTCAAGCTTTTTTGGTATCCGTTTGTCCTGCCTGTCATCTTCATAAAAGGACTCTAGCCACTTATCTCTGAACTCAACAGACATACATGCCCTTTACGCATAATATTGTTGTGCATTAAAGGTAAACATATGCACAATATGATTGTGCGTCAAGTGCGTTGTGCTCAATCAAGCCCATCTTCAGGTCAAGAATCCCAGAAGGCTATATGGGCATGAGAACTGCCGATGATCTCATTGTTGAACAATTGAACTACGGGACAAAAATCTACACGGAGTAAAATTTTGGGGTTGGGTGATCTGAACCACTCTCTTTGCATGTGCTTGATGGTGCTGTCATCGGTCAGTGCCAGCAGCGTCATACTCATGTGGAATGGCTGAAGTTTCTTAAACAGATAAATAGGGAAACGGCAAAAGACAAAGAGCTGCACCTGATTTGCGACAACTATGCGACTTACAAACACCCGAAGAAGCGAGAGTGGCTGGAAAAACATCCTCGTTTTCATATGCACTTTACGCCAAAAATCAATGAGTTGGGATCGTTTTCTCACCAGCTTATGGTGTTTCCAACAAGTGTTGCCAATCTTGACGATGACATTCATAAAAAAACAGCGCTGTTGAGCCTATCTTAAAACCTCAACAGCCCCTTGAGTAACTACTTGTCAGGATCTTTCCACGCTCCATGGTACAGCCCCTTTTCATCCTTAGACCCAGCTGTACTGCGATGTGCCTCCGGGTAATCATGATTCCACCAATAGACTGAATCATGTTTCGCTTTTATTTCAGTTGGCATAGAACATATGAAACCCTTGATGTGCCACTTAAAATCAGTGAATACTTTTAACTGAATATCTTTATAGAGTTCACCTGGGCATTTTGGCAGTACCAATGTGGTATCTTGTTTTGAATTTGAATTGCCCAGAATGGTATATCCTTCTTTGTCAAGACGATAGGGCCAAACATCGTACCAGCCCAGTTGGTCTGAAGTTATGTCCCAGACAGGAAGGAAATTGATAACCCGGTCTGGATTTTCAAGCTTGATATCTCTTCTTCCATTGACAACAACATAATACTCATTCTCAAGTTGCTTCGAAAGCATTCTTTGAACTGCCTTACGACCACAGTCGTACTGCCATTTTATATCAGGCATCAAGCCACAATAATCAACGACACCAGTGATGGTTTCATTCAATGAAAGTTTATCGCCGACCGATTTCTTGCCAGCTCTGATGCCACCGACAACCTGCAACAGTTGCTTTTTTGTCATTTGACTTAGCTGATAGTGTCTGGCATGTGCTAATAAGAACTTGCTTCCCTTCTTTATTTTTTGTGCCCATTGGTTCTCGAAAAAAGTCTCTTTATTCATAAAATTAAGAGCTAATTTTTTACGAATGAACGAGTAAATCTGATAATCAACAACTCTATAACTTTTATCAAAACCGCACATTGTCTTCAGTATATCCCTATTTAGTCCTGTGTAATCATCTAAATCAAGGCAAAGACTCCCTATGCCATCACTAGCGGATTCCTGCATAGGAATACCTCGTAGGTTATAGCCTATATAAGTTGCAATGCCTACTACAAAACCTCTGTAAAATAACCTTCCAGTCGCTTCATTCACATACCCTCCTGAGCCTTTTAATTTAGCTTTACGCTTGGTTTTTTTCCCGGTTAACTGATCATTTTCATCTAATCGGTGGCTAAAAGCCTCAATCGACTTTTTTAAATTTTTCGAGGCTTCATTATAGTCTCCAAGGAGTTTTTTATGCCGTTTTTTATATTCTGAAACTTCATTTTGAAGCCATTCATTATCTGCCTGCAAATCGGTATACTTGGTATTTGATACTTCCAATTTTCGTTTAATATCGAGTACTTCAAGATCAAGCTGACTAATTTTCTCTTTATACCCATCAATTTCCTCACTCTTATCTTGGGCTTGATCTTGCTTTATTTTTTTTAGTTGTTGCTCCAGACTTTTTAGTTCCTTATCAAGACTTACATTTTTTTCCTCATAGCTTTTAGCCAGCTTATTTAATGACGCAATTTTTTCACCCATTCTCTTATTAGCAGACCGCCTGTCAGCTATCTCTTTATCTTTCCTCGACAGCTTTTTCTCAAATTCATGAAAAAATTGGTTTCGTTGCTCTTCCTTTTTGGCAAGGCTGATTTCATTAGCTTTTAAAGCATCCAAAACTTTTTGTTTCGAAAGCATTAACTCTTGTTCCTTATTATTTAATTCACGGGTCAGTTCATCAATGCGCTCCTTCATCACTTCAATCCTGGCTGACTTGAAATGAGTACTTCTGTGATTTGGCTGTAATGGTAATTCACCTGACCGCCGATCTATGTCGTCTAAAAGCATGCTGAAGAAATAATTCTTTGAGAAAACCGTTTTCAAATAGAGGGCACGATGCCAATGTTTGCCCTGCTTCCGAATAGAGGTATCGCGCTTAGCCGCATCACCGTTTAGCCCCCTGACGATGCTCTCATAAATAACCAGTTCCTCGGACTGGAAAGTGGCCTGTGACCCGGTAAGCGCCATAGCGACATCCAGGCTTGGGAGGTAGGCGTTTATTGACCCGCCTTCAACCGTAAAATCAAACACAAACAGGTTATAGGCTTCAGGATCAGGCCCCTGCCCGGGGAAAGAAAACAACATTTTTTGGCGGGGTTCTGATACTTTAAAACCATCCAGTTTTGTATCCAGCCACTGTTTTAAATCATCTACTTTGTCGTACGCCATCAGAACATCAATATCATTCGTCACAGGCTCGTTATCCTTGAATTTAAGCTGATGTCCAAACCCGTGTTTGGTTATGTACGCTCTTACAGACTCTCCTCCATACAGGCAGCTACCCGTTTTTTTCTCTACACAAAAGGCTTCGATAATATCCTTGAGGCCATCGCGCAAATTAATAATAGTCTGAGCAAACTGACCATATTTATCAGAGCTATCAACGACACGATTAAACATAACTTGCGTCATGGGCACAATGTACTCATCATCACTGCTGCGACAGTGATCAGAAAAAGCAGGTGGATCTGTATCACCTGCAGGGCTCATGGAGTGATTGATATAACGAGCAAGACGGTTACTCACAACCATTGCCCAGTCTTCCGTCGGCTGACGATCTTCAACAGGCAAAACCTGCAGCATGCCTGCATGGCTTAGCTTGCGCATTAAGTCGTAGGCATCCTGAAGAGCGGCTTCGGGTGACTGCCCCACACTCAATCCACTGTTTAAAAAAAACTGCTTTGTTGCCTGCCACAGTAGACTCTCTGCTGATGCGACAGGGGACAAACCGGACTTTTCAGAAAATGGGGAGCCTGCACCTTTGTCCTTATCTTTTTCACCTTCTGCCCCCTCGCCCTCATCCTCCCCGGAACCCTCTGGCTCCCTTTCGTCACTTTTGTTGAGAGTGAAGCTTTCTCCGCTGCTGGAAAACCTGTTTTCCTCCGCAGCTGGACCCAATATATACGACTGTGGAACAGGACCAGCAGAGAAAGCTTGCATGGTCATCCAACCAAAACAATGCTGATTGTCAGAGTAGCAGGCAGGAACCACAGGAGTCAGTCCTTGCAAGCCCAATTCTTGATATGGCCGGAGCATCAAAGCCTTCATCGGTTCAGACATGATATAAGCAGACCAATACCAATTCAGAAACAACCGGCTGAACCCGGCTGTGGTCTTTGCAGAGCTGGCTGCCAGGAGCCGATGAGTCAGCCAGGATGGCACCGTCAATGCAATTTGCAACCCAGACTCATTTGCTTTCTCTGGAGCAATAAGCTGGACAGTTAAACAAGTAGTGGTACTGCCTTCTTTCGGTTCGCTCCAGACAACCTGTTGATAACGCTCAACGTTAATGTCATTGATTTTTTTTATCCAGAAAATGCCTCGATTACTCCCCACCTGGTAAGTGCTGGTTGTGTTGTCACTGTTTGGCAGAATGACCGAGAATACAGTTGTAGTTGAATCCTGTTGCACAACCTGCAGTTCCGCTTTTCCATCACGACTTTTCACGACCGACTGACCGGGTGCGAGCTGCTTATTAAGCTCAGTAACATAGGCCACAAGACTGTGCAGGCTGGCAAAATCATCTTGCTGTATCCGATAGTTTGGATCAGCTTCTGCCAGAGTCAGGTAGCCAAGCACCGGATTGAAGGTTCCAGCCTCAGCAGTGGCAGAATCGGGTATTCTCACGGGGTTCCACTGCGAACCGGAAAATACAAGCCACGAAGCCCATTGCCGTAAGGCATCAATCAAGAGAAAACGGTTCAGCAGACCAGCCGAAATACCGTAAACCTGCATAACAGGATAGATAACCGGACTACACGACGCGGCAGAACCCTGACAAACTAACGCTGATATCACGATTGCAGACGATACTGCCAGCTGCACAACTGCCGCTGCCCCCACATCTTCAAGGTTTAACGGAAAACTGACAGAGACACCGGGAACAGACAATTGTGGACAATAAGATGAGCTATCTGGAATGGTATCGCCGGACAAATCAGTAGAACACGCACAGAATACGGCCAGAAATAGCCAGGCCAACCATAAGAAAGGTATACCCGTTTTTATACTCAACAACTTCCACCCCATGACCCATTCAAAGATACCTAATATAGATACTGGGAGGCTATAGTACTTAAGATGGCTCTGGTGCGGTTCCGACAATGATACCATTCCGAACATTACACGATAGACGCCAATAATGAACGAAGCCATGATCAATCTGTAGATTGTCCACTGGGCGCGAGAACGTATCGGGATGGCTCCTGCGGATCTGGCGGGAAAGCTAAAACAGAAGCCCGAAAAGCTGCTGAGTGGGAGCAGGGCAAAAATCGGTCCATTTATGCCCTGGCTCAGAAGCTGGCGAGCAAGCTTCGGGTTCCTTTTGGTTACCCTTTTCTTAGAGAGCCTCCTGAAGTGCCTTTGCCCATCCGTGATCTGCGTAAAAGGAGCTTTGTGCTCCCTGCACGTAATAAACAACGGGGTTAGGGGAAGCTGCATCTGATATAAGAAAAAATGATCCTGCCTCTACAACACAGGTGAAGCAGCAGCCCCTGCTGTGTTCAAAGTTTGCTAAATCCTTTTGATACTTTATTCAGGAAGCTCTGATAGTCATCGGGGTTCAGTCCCAGTTTCTGCAAGTATTGAATAGTATGATGAACAACTTCTTCAGCAGTATAATCTTCACTGGCTTTGACGCCATGAGGTACAACCTCAATCGGCTCATTTCGCATTCGACGGTCATGGATATATTCGAACCAGGCTTGTAAAAACTGATTAATCAGTTTCAATTCCTGCATATTTTCAGGACAACGGAAAAAGCGAAACTCTATTGTGGCATAAGGATCGATCACCTCGGATCCCGGAATATGCATCAAAGATATAGCCATATATTTTTCTAACATCATATTACCCGCTTCACCGAACATCTGTTGCAAAGGGGCCATTTGCACAAAATGACTATATATTTTTGCAAACTGTTTAAGCTTATCCAATTTTTCTGAGTCCGTTAGCCAATCGCCATTCACGACTTCATAATTGAAAGCAGCCAACTTTTCGTTATACGTGGCAATCATCCAATTTATCCGTTCAATGGCTAACTCTCTCATATCAGAATAATCAGAAAACAATTTATACCATTGACTTTCATTATCCTTAACAATTCGATCATTATTACCGAATGCCCTGAGTAGATAAGAATTGCTCTCAATCTCCCTCTGTAATTCCAGAAGAACAGCGGGGTTACCGTGCGTAGCAGAGAGCGCATCAACATGTTTGTGGCCAGAAGCATGATCTATGAGTTCATCTTTAATCATTGAGTCAACCAATTCAAAAACTTTTTCTAAAGCATTGTTCGCATCGGCGTCACCATCATGGTAAGGCGTACAATTAAACTCAAGCCATTTCCTATAATCTAAAAAAGGAGTCACATAGAAGTGTCCATCAAAAGTAAAGCTTCCAGAATCACAGCTTGCCTCATTTGCTCCTAATCTTTCCATATGAGCTCTTACTATCTCAAGATAATAGTAACTTGGCCCACCCCATTGTTCAGCTTTAGAAATCAAATCATATTCCAACTCTTCACCAAATTTGAGATCAATAGAGTTGTTAAGTGGAATACTCTGTCCAGCTGCATCTGGCTTTTCTTCAAACATATCATGAAGAGCATCTAACCAGCGTCTTTCAAATTTCGATGCCATGACTTCTTTATTAAAAGTCATTCTAAGTTCATCATTAATTCTCAGGGCAGCAATAATGGCATTCTTGCACTCATTACATTCAACAGTATTCTTTCTTATCTCATCAAACAGTTCTTTCTTGTAGCGATCGATAAATCTCATAAACTGATCATATTCTGAAAAATAGCCATCTCCAAAAAGAATCCTTTCAAAGAATTGAAATGTCTTATGCCCAACTAATCGATAGTCCCTGCTATCGTCATAGCCCTTGAAGTTCTCATAAAGGTAATCGGACAATAACTCTCCAAGATAATAATTTTTATCATATCTATTTGACACCTCAATTTGTCGATGAGCAAATATCTCTGACAATACTGAATCTATTATTTCGACTCGTTCTTTACTAATTGTTTGGCCAGAACGATACTTATCTGCCTCGTCACTATAAATAAATTTCTGATCTCTTAACAATCCTTCCGTGAATAATATAAAATCTACAAATATTTGTTTAACATTATTTTTGGTAGTGGCGTAATCAGTATAAATACGCAAAAAACCTTTTTTCTTCCACTTCTTATGTCCGATGACTCTTTCGATGGATAAATCATGCTCCCTGGCCAGTGTATTAACAGTATCTAAAAAATGCCCGGCTGCCTCCTGAGGTGACAAGTCCGATACATCAAAGTTAAGCTCTGCATCCTTATCTCTCTTGCGCTTTCCAGATTTCACCCGCGATGATGCCTGTTGGTTTTGCCCCCTGGCCTGTTCACTATTTTGTTCAGGTACCCGATCACCTCTTTCACTCGCTGTTCCCTCTTTTTTTGAATTACCGAGGCTGATAATTCCGTGTATGTCACTTGTATCAACTTTCAAAAAAACATTGTTAGCAGTATCGAGTAATAAAGGTAAAAAAACATTCAAGACAGATGCGCTATTGTCATCCTCATTTTTTTCATGGCCTGGCTGGTAGAAATTATCCTTTTCTTTTTTAGACACACCTGTATTCTTTTTGTAATCGAGTTCCTGGAACTCTTTTGTCACTTTGTTTGTTCTACTTTCAAGAAAGGGGTCTTTCCAGCCTTTAAAAATCGCTATTTCTTTTTCCTTAAAAGCATCAACTAACATTTTATCAGCACTATTTTTTTCAATAGGAACCATTTGAGAAAAAGACTTCCCATTAAGCGCCGGAGTTAAGACTTTATGATGATTATCATGAGAAAGTGAGCCAAAAGCTAGCACGTGCGAAGCATTCAGAAACAAGCAGCAAAAAAACATCAATAATTTCATAGTAAGAAAGTTCCATTTTTAGTCATTTTTTAAAATTTAATAATTCGTATAATGCCTCTTCAGTAATCCCTGTCGCTATGTCTGTTAAAGAGCATGCTCAAGACCTACAATTGAACACTCCAATTATTAATAAGTGGTACTTTTGTACACATTACAGTACTAAAAGTTATTCACAGCATTCTTTAATTATTCAATTAACTGCCTCCAAAAGTAGTAATGGATTAGCTATTAATCAAGCGTACTGAGAAATACTCTTTCGGCAATAAGTATCTAACTAACCAACTAGCCCCCTAGCAACCTATGTCTAAAAGGAACTTCAACCTGATTTTAAGGTCAAACGATCAAGCAGTTTTAATGCAGTTTTTCGAATGTAAGGAGAGAGATTGACTATGGATGGTCATATTGGTGTGGAAAAAAGCAAACGCGTTCTTGATAGTGGACAGCTAAATAATAACGTGCCAGCGAGGAAGAGAGCAAAGCTGGATTCATTGTCAAAGGTAGACATCTGCTCTGATGTCACTACCGAATTCAATAGATCGTTTCCTCAGATTACCTTTCCCGACAAAGCGAGAACCGTATCCCCAACAGATACCTCGTTCCGTAAGACCTCTAATTCCTTCGATTTTCGTTTTGTCGCCAGCGATGATGAGGTTCGACAGCTGCTAGTGACCCAGACCATCGACGAAAATCGTGATGTCACACTTATCTCCCACCCCGATGACCTCTCACAGGCTAATCTGGTGAGCCGGTTGAACATTGCTGACGATGGTCGCCACACTCTGCTAGCGGGCAAGCTGTTTGAAAGTCCACAGCCATTAACCCTGGTGATCGATATCCGCAAGCTCACCAGCGAGGATCTGCCCAAATTTAACGATCTGCTGGACCCGGCTACCCCCTGTCTGTACGACAAAGTCAGCCAGAAGAAACGCCCCCTGGCCGAGCATGTTTCTCTGCTGGTCGTGGCAGACCCTAAACAATTGGCATCGGTTGGCCAAACTGAAGACTCCCCGGGAGCCGTCGCTCCGGGAGCCGTTGCTCCCGGTGCTGATTTCTGGCGGAGAATTAATCGGCCGGGAAATACCTGGCAGTTCGACCCACAGACTGGCAATGACCAAGCGATGGACTTCAACAAAGTCCCTCCTGTATTGGCTGAATTCCCCAGCACCGAAAGTGCTACGGAAAGTGCTATGGATGAAAGTGATACTGTTCTTATTGATTGTCACTGGCATAGTAATTGGCGACATTTGCTACTGGGTGGCCCCGGAGTGGATAAACAAGGGCGAATCCGGCATATTCCCGGCAGGCTTGAGTCGTTGAGAGCCGGTCAGAGGGTCATTCTGAAAGGAGCTAACTGGCAGGATCTGGCCTTTGAACAGACGATTCGGCAGATGCTGGTTCAAAAGTGTTTTGAGAGTAATGGCAAGATCTGTCAGTTACCCGACGATGTTCAGTTTTATCAAATGCCGGTAGGGAAGAACGAGCTTCATTCACTCTTCCGGAGCATTTCTCACTCTGGTAACGCACCACGAAACCCGATCATCATCAACCAGAGTAATATTGCCGAATGGCTGAACCCGATTGCCATTGCCCCGGAGGGCTATGCAGTTCCCAACAACTCTCTGTTGGAACAGGTTCGGGCAGGTGGTGTCGTCACCGTCACTTCTCCCCTTACAGAGGCACTCTGGTTTCGTTTGCTGGGTTCACTGCAGACGATACGCGAGACCACTGGCCTGGAGCCCCAACTTCAGATGGCTCATTCAAAACGGCAGCCAAAAGCACTGGGATTGACAGAACACGATGAGCACTCAATGAGCGATCAGACCGCCTTTAAGACCATCACGTATCAGCAACAAGCCCAGGCCAGTCATTGGATCAATGATCTCGAAGCACCTTTGGTGATTCAGGTCAATGAACAGACCAGCCTCAGTCAGCTATTTGA
>NZ_JAHHPQ010000108.1:0-3314 GCF_024606245.1 Endozoicomonas sp. SESOKO2 | reverse complement strand
CTACCGGCTTTATCTGATGGCCGCCAACCTGTCACTGGAGGAACTGCCAGAGTCATCGACTCTTGCCCTGAATAACAGTGAATTTGATTCCGGACTTTGCGAATGGTTCAACCAAACAGTACCGAACATTGATCGTCCGTGGTTGATACGACTCAGTGATCACAACAGCATTGATGAAAAACGCCATGAAATTCGTATTAACGCTCGTCTGCATAAAAAGGAAGCCAAGACGGAAATCATCAAAAGGGTCGTTCAAGCCAGGTGGCTGGCATCCGGTCTTTCCCCGGAGCCGGATCGGTCGGACGATATGCTCACCCGGGCACTATACCGACACTGGCAGCAAAGCTGGTTTAATCGTGAATATAGCCGGACGGGCGTGGACGCCAATAGCGTATTTCCACTGACCGAAGAACAGGAACAAACGCTGAAATTACCGGCTTCCCAGCCTTATCTTCAGGAGGCTGATCAGCGTATAAGCACATGGAACTCCAATGCTGTTCAATTCTGGCCTGCTTTTTGGCATCAGATAAGTAATCACCCAAACCATTGGGTTGGCGATTGTAGTAACAAAGTGTTGGCTATGGACGGTGATAGCACGCCTGAAAAATACAAACCAGAAGTCCTCAAGATACGGGCTAAGACGCTGGATCGGAGCACGAACTATGAGAAACTGGAAAGGCCAAAATTTAATGATCATGAAATTTTTAATACGCGGAATCCTTCTTCCTGGATGTATCGTTGGTGGGCAGAGGATATAAATGTGTCTGCCAGGGGTGATATCGAACATATTGATCTTAATGATCAACACATTCAGGGGTTCGAGACCCTCATACCTGATCGGTTACCGGGGCCTGACCAGACACTGATATTAACCAGAGATCAAACGCTGGCGACTGTTAAGCGGTCATCGAAGAAGGGTAAATATGCATTGCCCAGCCTCACTCCTGACGACTACATCGTGGCCTTGCGCATGAAACCTGATCTCCCATTTACCCTGATCAGGGATCATTATACCGGGCTTCACACACTGTTGACTCCTCAGGCTAAAACCAGGCAGCCTATTCAGTTTACTTATGTCGTACAACCCGGAGAACCGGGCAAAAAAGCACCTGTTAAAGAAGCCAGACCCGAACCATCAACATGGCTTGACAGCCACTGTTCAAAAGGTATGAAAAAAGTTCTGAGCAAAGTGTTTGTGACCATTAAGCATCAACGACCCAAAGCACGGGCGGGTTTGCAGAAAATAAAAAACGCCAAAAACAAGGAGCAACGAATCAGAGCGATCACTGACTATTGCAAACAGTTTTCCGGTAGGATCGAACCAAAAGATGAGGAAAATTTCTTTCAATTCCTCGTAACACGGCAACAAGGTAGCTGTCGTCATCGTGTACCTGTTTTTATTGCTTTTTGTCGTTATTTCGGAATTCCATGTCGGCAAATTAAAAACCAAAGACACAGCTTTGCTGAGTATTCCCGGGATGGAGGCCAGACTTGGGAGTCTGCAGATTTAGGCGGGGCACCAGTAGAGAGGACAAAAATCACACCTGACTTTCAGCCCATCAGAAAGCTCCCTGATTCCAGTACTGAGCTAAAGAAGAGCAAGGATCTTCTGAAAGATCTCCTGAAAGGGGCTGATTTAGCACAACAGCGAGCTCTGGCTAAAGCCTGTGGACTGAGCCTTGAGGAACTGAACAAACCTCTTGAGACAAAAAGTCTGTTGCCAGAAACCAATCTAAGTACCTCCGAAATACTAAAGAACCTATGGGAGGAAAAAGATCTGGCCAGTTTTTCCATGGGTGTTTCAATTATCGAGTCGCTGGAGCCAGGAGCATTGGGCTATTACGAGAGCGAAGTTAAACCGATATCGAAGGCATTAAGAAAAATATTATACGACAGCGATGAAAATCAGGTCACTGAACAACTCAAGTTGCTCCATTCAAAAATGATGCTTCAGGGCGGAGCAATCATTGACCTGTGGTTGTACTTAATTGTGAAAACACTGAGAGGCAGTGACTTAATGAAACCTTCGGTCATTCATTTTGCCCTTGAAGTCATGGAATCGGGTTGGTTGGATCCACTGCCGATTTATGAGGGCTCTATTATAGATGCTGCTCGACATCATCAGATGTTGGTGTGTCTGGAAGCTGTCGATGAACTGAAGGCTAAAGCCAGCCAGTGTCTAACAAAGTTTTATAGGCAACTATTGTCCAGGGAAAAAAATAGCCAGGTATGGCAGTTGGCTTATAAAGGATTCCAAAAGAGCAAAGGTACTACCCTGCTCGTGACTCATTGTCATGATGGTTTTTCGCCATACCTTGAAAAGAAAATTGCCAGCTCCTCAATGCAACCCGCCTGGACGTTCGAACCTGAGGGCATTCCAAATATAGAGCGAATGCTGGTGCGCCGTCCCGCGTTTCCGAAATTTGTCTCGGACAAGACCCATCACCGTCCGGTGATTATCATGGGACAAGTGGCCTTGCCCGAGGAAGTAATTGATACAAAAGCTGCAGCCCTGCTTCAAATGAGAGCTGAGAAGCGCCCGGAATTAAAGAAGATATTACAAAAAGTCAGTACCTGTAAGGCAACGAGAATACGACATCGTCAAGCTCTGAGAGCATTGAAAATTCCGGAGAGAAATATTGTTGATGCGTCAACGGGCAAATGCAAGCGAGCGATTGTACACGCCTTTTGTCATTATCTTCATGGATTGACAAACTCGCAAGGCGGTAGCTTAACGTTTTGTTGGGCCGCTGCTAACGTTGGGTGCGACACTGGCGAAATGAACGAGTATGGTGCTCATGATCCATCCTCACCACTAGAGCTGTTTGCCATGATGGATGATATTGATAGTTGTTTCATTTTTCAAGATTCTGTTAATAATGCTTGCTTACGGCAGGCACATAACGCCGTTAACGCTCTGGTGCTCAAAAACGATGATATGGACAAAATTGCCGAAGAGTTTATTAACAGCGTGAATCTGAATTCGATTTGTGACGCATTGGATACATGATACCAGTCTGGCCATGATGAGTTTTTCGAGATTGGTCAATTCCTTCCACGGCAACGAACAACTATCAAAATTGAACTTTCGTACTACATAAAGGTCAAATGATTAAACAGTTTCAACTTAATCCTTTATATGGTTGTAGGGAGGTTAACTATGGATGGTCATATTGGTGGAGAAATAAATAAAGCCTTTCGTAATAACGGCGTTCCTGATAATAGCATTCCGGCCAAAAGAGCAAAGCTGGATGAACCCATTGCAAAGGTCTGCTCTGAGGTAACGGCCAAACTCAATCTATCGTCATCTCCGA
>NZ_JAHHPQ010000107.1:0-4116 GCF_024606245.1 Endozoicomonas sp. SESOKO2 | reverse complement strand
CCTCAATTTCTTGCAATCCTCGCTACGGACGCTTAAGTCCGACAGGCTGCTAGTACATGGTTTCAATATGTTTGGCGATCAACCCAGTGGTAGATAAGTGGTATTTTTCAGCTTCTCCATGGCAAAGGAAGAAGTCACTTCACTGAGCCCGGTCACACTGTTTACCAGCCGTTTGTAGAATACATCAAAGGCTGCCATATCCCTGACCAGCACTTTCATCATGTAGTCATACTCTCCGGCCATCCGGAAGAACTCAATCACTTCAGCAAAGTCACTGACTTCCGCGACAAAAGCCTCATACCATTCATTACTGTGATTTTGGGTTTTGATATTCACAAAAGCCGTGAGGTGCAAGCCCAGTTTATCGCCATCAAGCAGAGCTACTCGCTGAGTGATGTAGCCTTCTTCTTCCAACTTTTTTAACCGCTTCCAGCAGGGCGAGACGGTCAACCCTACCTTGTCGGCAATATCAGCTACTGGAATGGATGCATCCCGCTGAAGGCAATCAAGAATCAATTTATCCTTTTTATCAAGCATAATAGAAAATATTTTTTCTTTAGACTGAATAAATAATGACAAATTTGAAAACTTTTTTCCAGCTATCTAATATAAAATTTTCATCATAGGTAGTTATTAGCAACACTGTTTTCCAAGCCATTGAACGTATTAAGAGGATGTTGGCATGAGCACAAAAACCCGGGTCAGCCTTTTATTTGTCACTGTCTGCTTCATATGGGGTACGACATGGCTGGCTATGGAACTGGCTGTTGCTACCATTCCGCCGATTACCGCTACGGGCATTCGATTCGCAGTTGCAGCGCCTCTGATTATTCTGCTGGCCAGAATGAAAGGCGTTACCATCTGGTTTCCAAAGGATAAGTGTTTGGAGTTCATCCTGATCAGTCTGTTTTACTTTGCCATTCCCTTCACCCTTATGATTTTTGGCGAACAATATATCTCGTCGGGACTGGCCTCTATCATTTTCGCCAATATGCCTGTCGCTGTTCTGATTTTTTCGGTGTTACTTCAGCGCCATAAGGTAGCCATGCACCAGCTGGCAGGTCTGGTCATAGCGCTGGTCAGTCTGGTGACCATCATTGGTAACCAAATGTCAGTCAACAGCAACGGCAGCCTGATGGGTGTGGTTGCAATGGTTGTTGCTGTCCTCATGCACGCCCTGATTTACACAAATGTCCAGACTCGTTGTCAGGGTATTCATGTGCTGACCTACAATGCCCTCCCCTGTCTGGTGGCGGCGGTACTTCTGACGATTACCGGTTACTTCATGGAAACGCCGGATATCAGTAGCTTCTCGGCGCTCTCACTCAGCGCAGTGATTTATTTGGGTTCCGTGGCGGGGATTGGCGGCATTATGGCTTACTTCCAGTTAAACAAACTGGCCAGCCCATTCCAGGCCTCCATCTGTTTTCTCATCTTTCCGGTGATTGCGCTCTGTCTGGACAGCCTGTTGAATGGAAGAATGCTCAGCAATGAGTCTCTGTTCCTGACCCTGTTCCTGATGCTCGGTGTCTTTTTGACCAAATTGCCTGAAGCGACTTTCAGAAAACACAAGCTCTTATTTAAAAGAAGCTGAGTTTTCTTCCGCCATAAAAAAACCGGGACATTCACCCGGTTTTTTTATGGCTTATTCAGTGTTCATGATCACCGGCCCCATGAACGTGACCATGATCCAGCTCTTCTTCAGTCGCATCGCGTACTTCAACGACTTCAACCGCAAAATTCAGGTCTTCACCTGCCAGCTGATGGTTAGCATCAATCACTACTTCATCACCCTCAATGGCAGTAATTGTGACAATACGAGGGCCGATGGCAGTATCTGCATGGAACTGCATACCCACTTCTACGTCGTGCTCACCAAACTGGGCACGGGGTATAGGCTGCACCAGGCTTTCATCGTATTCGCCATAGGCTTCGGCAGCTTCCACAGAGACTTCCAGCTTGTCACCCGCTGCTTTTCCTTCCAGTGCACTTTCCAGACCGGCAATAATGTTACCCTCACCGTGCAGATAGGCCATAGGATCATGACCTTCGGAACTGTCCAGAACTTCACCCCCGGCATTTTTCAGGGTGTAATGAATCAGTGCGACTTTTTTGTCAGTAATTTTCATTGATTGAAAATCTCTGGAATGAATGAACGGACAGAATACCGGTCCGCCTGCAAAACGAACAGTTCTTTTTCTTGCCAGGGGCCACGCCCATGTCAAGAATCCCTTATTCAGACTCCATTGCGGACAGAGCAAACTCTGCCAACCTGAGATGAACCAGAGCCCTGTTTTCACCTCTTCTGCAAACCTGTTGAAACAACTATTCAGCTCTGGCCGGGTCGTCAGCCAAGCCTTCAACACCGTAAAGATAACGTACGCTGAGCTGACAGGGTTCGTCCGGCGTGGCAGTGAGTATGCCTTTATGCTTAATTCGCTTATCCTAACAACAGGTAATTAGTGCCATTGACCTGTTCACTATTGCTCCAACCTGCTCTGCAATAACCATGGGAGTCACCCTTTTGACAGAACAACGATGCCCCTGGTGCACGGAAGACCCGGATTACATTCGATATCATGATGAAGAGTGGGGCGTTCCCTGCTACGACGATCAGAAGCTTTTTGAGTTTCTGATTCTGGAAGGGGCTCAGGCAGGTCTTAGCTGGATCACCATACTTAAACGCCGGGAGGGCTACCGGAACGCCTTCGCGGGCTTTAATCCCGGAGCAGTTGCCCAATTCACCGAACAGGATGTAGAAAGGCTGCTCAACAATAAAGGCATTGTAAGAAACCGACTGAAAGTCAACAGTGCCATCAAGAACGCCCGGGCCTTCCTGGAAGTTCAGGAAGAGTTTGGCACTTTTGAGCAATATATCTGGTCCTTCGTGAATCACACTCCGGTCCGGAATCAATGGCAAACAATGTCTGAAGTGCCTGTCACCACCCGGGAATCCGACGCCATGAGTAAAGACCTGAAAAAAAGAGGTTTTTCATTCGTAGGAAGCACTATTTGTTATGCCTACATGCAAGCCATGGGGATGGTCAATGATCATCTGGTGAGCTGCCCCTCATACTCCTCATAATACTTCGCATAATTACCCAGCTCTGGCATATATTCTGCACTTCCCCTTGCAACGCAACCTGTTGAATCCATAACTCATCAGGATGACCCGAAATAGCGCAAGGAGCGATCAAAACAGTGCAGATTTCCAGAATACTTCCCGACTTTCGCCCACTTTTATGTTGCTGTACGCACCTGGGCTTCGTAACGGTGTTTTTAATGGCATACTCAGGGGTGACTTCAGCCGCTTTAAACGATGCCGAGGCGGTCAACACATCCGGTCTGCAACGGATGCTTTCTCAGCGAGTCGCTAAAAGTTACCTGATGATCGGGGCCGACATTAACTCAGAAGAAGCTAAAGAGCAGCTCTATAAAAGCATTATTCTCTTTGAAAATAATTTTCACGCTTTATCAAATTACGCGCCCAACGATGAAATCAAACACCAGCTAAGAGTCATTGAGAAAGACTGGAAAAGCTACAAAAAAATAGCACTGTCGACACCCGACAGAGGAGCAGCTACCGAACTCATTCAAAAGGCTCTGACTGTATTCAACAGCAGCAATGATCTGGTCACATTAATTGAAAAGCACTCGGCCACCAGTAAAGCCAGGCTCATCAACGTTTCAGGTCGACAGCGCGCACTCAGCCAGAGAATTGCCATGTATTATCAGGCTTTGGCCTGGGGCGTGGGTGACGACTATGAGAGAGATTTTGAAGAATCCATGGCTCTGTTCGAAAGCTCACTGAATGAACTCGACCAGTCCCCGGTGAATACTCCTGAAATCAGAAAACTGCTCGCCAAGGTTAAAGCACAATGGTTTTTTTCCAAATCAGGTTTTACGCAATATAAAGAGGGACGTTACATGCCAACAGCCATCTCTGTCACCACTGAATCCATTCTCAAGAAAATGCAAGTTCTGACTCAAAAGTATGAACAGGTCATGGTCAATAGTCAGGGGGTCGCCAGCAGCTAGCAGCCTGTCGGACTTAAGCGTCCGTAGCGAGGATTGCAAGAAATTGAGGGTAAAAATTTCTGCTTCTGAGGAGAATAG
>NZ_JAHHPQ010000015.1:0-5234 GCF_024606245.1 Endozoicomonas sp. SESOKO2 | reverse complement strand
CGCTGGCGTCAAGTCTCACTTTCGACTTCTTTATGAACGACAACAAGATGCTCACTCAATGGCTGGGTGGGCCCCTGGGACGTAGTCTTGACAAGATCAACCGCTGGAGAGGCGTGAGTGAAACGGAAACGGACTATGTGAAACGTACTGCTATTGCTACGCCTCAACGCTTCAATGAAACGGATGAACAGTATGCGAACCGTGTTAAAGCAAACAACGTGATGCATGGCTGGACGCGGAACGAGCATTATCTTCAGTTCCGTGAACGACGTGATCGCACCATGAAGATTTATAAGCATGGCTGGGAGAAATACTTCAGGGAAAATGTACCTAAATGGTCATTCTCCCACGCTGAAAGTATTCCTTACTCTTATACTCTGGGAGCCTTCTATGAATTGATAGTAGAGCCAAAAGGACTACAGCACCTGAGAAGACACCAGCTGCCGTGAAAACTGCAATGCTGATTACAGGTTTGAGAAGTTCACTCCTGATAAGAATACCCGCGACGAACTTTAATGCTAAAAATCAGTGGATGCCCCCCATAGCTACCCAAAAGAAACCAATCATAGAAGGATACATAATGGTTTCTTCCGGTTCAGGCTATCGATTAAACCCTGCTATAAGCAACGACGTTATTCCCCGGCTGAAAAAACAATTCAGTTTTACTGACATTGGACTTTGTCAGTTCGAGCAAAATTCGCTCAACAGCTTACCAGATTGGCCGCTGTGAACTAAATTCACTCAACAGCTTAACAGTGAGCGATTGACAGCCATGAGTGACTGAAAGTTGCCTCCTTGCCTGGTGTGGCAATCACTTTTCACGGTAATCAAAGTACTCAGCTCTGAGGTAGTAAAATGACACATGCTCACCCCAATGCATTAAGCCTTGCAGTGGCCATTACTATCAGCTCTTCCATCATTGCTACACAGGCACTGGCCGATCGCAGGCTACAGACAAAATCTATCGTTATTCAGGACAATGGACATACGGAGTTCATCCAGAGTGAGGTCATAGTTAAGCCAACTTTAGGTGATGACCAGCAGCCAATAACCAAATCCTTTACAACCACCTACCCCGATCGAGCTGAATTCAGAGCCGACTACGATATTCCTTCCAAGGGCTTCACAGACGTTCTTTCTGGCATTGACGGTGGCGTTTCCACTGTTGATCTGTTTGAAACAGACGACAATGACATTGCTCAGAAGTACACCAAAGTCCTCAAGGTAGGTAATGAGGCAGTTTTCAGGTTCACCCATAATTTTTCAGAAAATAAACTACTCATCGAAGTCAGAGACAGAATGACCCATAAGGATTCAATTGGAGCTGTGCGCTCTCAATTAGGCGACAATCATACATTAGAACCATTTACGAAAATTGCCAGCCCCGAACACTTGGTCGGAGTGCTGAAAGGTGTGAATGAAAGAGCAGGAAACCTTGGCGAAGTTGATCACTATGTTGTCCTTGCCAACCTTGAAGTAGACCAGGTTGAAGTGAAAGGGCGCACCTTCATGCGTCTCATCGTTTCCAGCGACCAGCCCCCTGAGCTGCAGCGTCTGGGTCAATCAATCTTTGTCAATGATGAGACGCTTTTAGCAGCAGCTACCTCTGCCTATACCCAGGTTCATGTTCTTGGGAAAGATTTACAACAGGGAGCTCTGGAAGATCTGTTGTCATTCTATAAACCCGTCGGCTATGTAGTACACGTCGAGGATGACACACAGGTCTATCCTGTACCTGAGGATTATCCAAAACTGGAAGTGACTGTGGCTGAGGGGGAGATTATTGTTTTTCATGGTCAGAAGCAGAATCCAACCGATATCGCTTTTGTGGAGGGTCTCTATGATATCTGGGAAGGATTTTACGACAATGGACCTACTCCTGAAACAATAGCACTGGTTAAAAAAGACAAGTTCAAAAGCTACCAATACGTCATTCGAAGTCGGCAGCTGGCGCTGCTGGAGGAGTTAGCTGCGCAGCACATTACCAGACTTGACGAAGGTGGTAAACTGACGGATGAATACGAAGATACACTGGCCTCGCTTATATACTATGAATATATCCTGCAGGCATTAACCAGCGCTACTTCAGATCAGGAAGATGGATTTGTAATCACCAGAACGCACATCAAATTAACGTCGTCGTTCATCACGCCAACCTGGATGCATATTCAACTCACAGAACACTTTGGCTTCAAACCCATACTTAGAAATTTTCTGACTAACCGGAAGTTTATTCAAAATATTCATGAAATTATGTCTGTTATCGCCAAAATGTCCGGCGATCCTTTTGACGATTCTTTTGACGCAGACCGCAGCTTTGCTTCCAAAGTCGCTGGCGTCTTTGCCGAACAGCTGCTTGAGATGGAGCACAAGCTGGAAAAGCTGCAGGTAAGAGAGGCCATGCTCGCCGAGCTAAACGAAGCATTTCAACGCACAGGGACAATGGCCATGACCCATTTTGAGGAAAAACTGAGAGCCGTTGGACTCAATCAACCAGTTGTGAATGAGCTTAAAAAGATTCGTCAGGAGTTGGAAGAAACGAAAAACTCGGTGGATCAACTTGAGCAGGATAATAAACGAATTCCGGAGCTCGAAAAACAACTTCTTGCTACCAGAGCAAAAGCCACAAACACTCCCAATAGTGAAATGGCAGCAGAGTTTGATATTGAGCCTGATGAAGACGACACATCAGAAGACAGGGCGCTGGAAACAAGGGTATCTACCAAACTCCTCAGGCTAGCAGAGCTTGAAGAAGAGCTGGATGACATTAAAACACCAGGCCACCCCAAAGCCAGACCTGAAGTACTTGAGACACTGAGCGTCATAGAAAAAGCCCTTGAGATACGTGACCTTGATGAAAAAGAAGATGTGTATCTCCGTCGCCGGTACATCTCTGAAAATATGCAGGAAAATATCAGAGACGCCAGACAGCAGGCAGAGAGAGAGGCCCTGGACATACTGGAAGTCGCAGAAGAAATACTCGACATCGAAGCCAATAAAGAGGACAACAAAATAGCAAGACTCGAAGTGGTCATGAAAACTCTTGACAGCGATGCGCTATCAGAAGAAATACTGGATGAGTCACTGGAAGAAATAGGTAACATCCGATGGGCATATGAAGGCAAAACTACGGATCTGGACGAGAAGGAATACAAACGCACTATGCTTCTTGTAAACCTTCGCCATAAAGTCGAAGACCCGGACATGCGAGCCAGAGAAAAACTCACCGATCTGCTGGAAGCCATAGAAACAATACTCAACATCAAATTCAATAAAGAGGATGGAGAAGCAGAAAGGCTTGCCCGGATTTATTCAATACTTGAAGGCAATGATGTCTCAGAAAAATTGCTGGATCAGATAGATCAAACCCTCTGGAAAGGAGACAGCACAGCACTGAACAAGAGAGATATCAAACACAATAAGCTTCGGGGGACTCTTACCTATAAAGTCGAAGATTCCTACCTGGATAAGTTCGCCAGAGATCAACAGACAAGTCTGCTTGGCGCCATAGAGGACGAGCTGAGCATCTACCCTCATGAAAACGTTGCTGCCACAGAAAGAGGCAAGGCTTTCACTGCTAAACTGGCCAGAGATCTGAATCTGGCATTCGGGGAAGATAGCAAACTGTATGATCAGAAGGAAGCTCTGAAGGCCAGAGTTCAGGCATTAATGGATGAAGTACACGAAACTTATGACGATGTAGGTGTCAGAAGAGCCAGAAACAATGAATTGGCCCATCAACTCAAGATTGAGAACTATAAAGATGATGCCACTATCGACAACCAGAACATTCTGATTGAAGCAAAGCTCAATGGACTGCTCGAAGAAATTTTCAATGCCGGTCAGTCTGCTGTTAATGTCCGTATCGCAACCATTGAAAATGAGCTTGACAAGCAAATCGCGCGCCTTGGGCCCAAACCGCGATACGTTCTTGATCGTGAGAAAGCCAATGCTAAACGAGCATTGGCAAAAGCGGAAAGTGAGCTGACAGATGTTCGTCGCAAACTGCATGCCCTTCGTGGCAAACACGAGGTATTTACAAGCTGTAAAGATAATCAGGGTCTGGACGAAGCCGGTATATTCGAGGAAGCATTGGCCGAGCTGCCTTTAGCCAGAAAAAAGTACACTCTGGTCACACAATTCCTGCAAGATTACGACAGCAAAAGTATGGAAGTGAACCATGCACAGTTTGAAGAGAGTAATGCACAAGAAAAACTGGATCATAAAAAACAGGAGATTATCGATTTTGGAGACTTCGAAGAGCAGGATAAAACTGCACATAACAAAGAGATAACTGCGCTGGGTTTAGTCCTGGAGCAGAAAAGTGAAGCTTTATCAAAAGCTAAAGATACTCTGACGGATTTCCATAAAACAGCTCTTGACGCTACTGAAGAAGCCGTGGGTCTTAAACCAGACACTTCTGAAACCCATGAACAACGGGTTAATAACCTGAGAAACAAACAGGTTCAACTGGGCGGAGATGATGGCACTGGCGGGAAGATCCTGCAAATGACCCACAAGCTGCACAGTCTCAACAGAGAAATAGAAGTCAGGAAAGCGAAAATAGAGAAATTAAAGGAAGTCCTGAAGGCGGCAGAGCAAGCCGTCGAAAATGAAGGCGGTCCCTTCCAGTTCACACCGTGGCAGGTAAAAGTTCTGACCGATATGCACGACTTCATGCAGGATCACTCTCTCAAGAAACAAGCTCTGGAAGCCGCAATGGGTTTGGCAGAATTAGCAGTAGAAAACGGTAAGAAAGTACCCTATTTCACAATTTTCGATTTTGACGATGAACTTGCACCGGTTCGCCTCAGGGCATTGGTCGGAGAAGGTTTGACGTTTGATCAGGCCAATCGGATTGTGAAAGTCTTCAAGAGCCTGAAGACGACCTTTCCGACCCTCTCTTCCGGGGCTTTAAAACTTCAGCCTCCGAAGGTTCTGTCAAAAGTCCAGGGACTGGTTTTCAAGATCAGGCATCAGCTGCAAAACGGGGCTCAAGAATACGACGATGTCGTTTACGCCATGGGCAAAACAGCCATTCACTACATCGAGTATGAACCTCGGAACCTGGAAAGCTTCCCGGAATATCTGGCTACCCGTTTTGCCGGTGGTAAAAAGACTATTGCTCTGCTGCGTGAAGGTCTGATCAGCAAGGTTGAACTTGAGAGCTACATGAAGGCCGTCAGAGGTGTCGACGGTTATCAGACAGTGGATGAATTTGAGCACTTCCTTGG
>NZ_JAHHPQ010000106.1:0-2774 GCF_024606245.1 Endozoicomonas sp. SESOKO2 | reverse complement strand
ACCAATTTATTGCAACCGCAGTAGGACAGCCTTAAGTCCGACAGGCTGCTAGAGCAAAGGACTTAACAGCTGAAATAAACTTTCAAGAAATCTTCTGTTGACAGACCTCTGACTCCACAAAGACAAGCGAACACGCTCAGAACTCTGCATATACTGATCCAGAAGCGTCGCCATGGTTTGGCTGAAAGCTCTGTCATAGATGATCATGGTCACTTCATAATTCAGCCAGACACTGCGCATATCCAGATTGACTGTACCAAACAAAATGGTGGATCGATCGACCAGAACGCACTTGGTATGCAGTAACCCTCCCTTGAACTGCAATATTTTTATCCCTGCATTTAACAAGTCTTCATAGTAGGAACGACTGGCATGGTGAACCATCCTGGAGTCATTTTTGTGGGGAACCAGCAATTGAACGTCCACCCCTCTCATGGCTGCTGACTTCAGGGCGGTCAGCAATGATTCGTCGGGAACAAAATAAGGCGTGGATATCAGCAGCTCTTCTTTGCTTTCATAAATCGCTGTCAGCAAAACCTGATGAAGCCTTTCCCGATCGATACCCGGTCCTGATGGCAACACATGAACATCAGCACCGGCATAACTGTCCAGACAAGATGGTGGAAACTCGTAAGTGGCATTAAACGACGAATGCTTCTCACCCGTTTCAAGCGCTTTATCCCAATGAGCAATAACCGCCATAACGTGGGCAGGAATACCCTCTACCCTTACCATCGCATCTATCCATTGCCCGACATTGGCTCTCTGACGAAAGTGAACCGGATCGACCAGATTAAAGCTGCCACTCCAGGCGATCTCATCGTCAATCACGAGAATTTTGCGATGGTTGCGGATATCAACCCGTTCAAAGAGCATCCTCAAAAGGCCAACCGGCATGGAGCCTGTCACACTGATGCCTTCCAGACGGAAACGTCTTGCCCACTCACCGCGAAGAAACTGTCGGCTACCCACCGCATCAAGTATTACCATGCAGTCAACGCCACGTCGTGAGGCTCTGATCAGGGCCTCTGCCAAAACCTTGATTCGCCCCTTGGGCTCACAGATATAGAACTCCAGAACAATGCTGTGCCTGGCTTTCTCTATATCCTGTAACAGGCCATGAAGGATCGCATCGGTTTCATGAAACAACTGAAGCTTGCTGCAGGGCAACACCGGAATGCCCAAAGTCTGCTCCGCCAGCTTGTAGATCCCCGTGTGAGGGGTATTGGAGGGACACTCGAGCTGCCTCTGGGTGATCACTCTCGACAGGTGACTGGACCACTGTTCATAGTCGGGATAGAGGCTTTCCAGACGTCGGTGCCTTCTTTTTCCAAGACGTCTTGAGCCAAACAAAAGGTAAAAGAAGAAACCGGCTATCGGCAGAATGAACAGCAACAATATCCAGGCCAGTGTCACACCTACTGGCCTGCGCTGCATAATGATGTGTATTCCAAAGGCTATGATCAGGGCAAGATAGATTCCCCCGAACAATGCACTGAGCCAACTGCTGTCCATTCAAATACTCGGGCGACGTTATTCTTGCCAAAACCAGTTATGAGACTCCGGGACGAGGAGCCTGTCGGACTATCTATAATAACGTTAATCTGTCACTTGCGCAGAAAAACCTTTTATAACAGCAAGTGTCCGTAATCATCCCACATGAGCTTGCCGGTCATAACCAGTGAAATAATGACGATCATGGGACGAATAATCTGCTGACCACGCTTCACAACCATTCTTGATCCCAGTCGGGCACCGATGAACTGGCCAACCAGCATGATTCCCCCTACAGCCCAGACAACCTGACCACCCAATATAAAGAACAGCAGGGAGGCTACATTACTGGTACAGTTCAGAACCTTGGTGTGAGCCGTTGCCATGACCAGGGAATAACCAAGGAGACTGACGAAGGCTATGGCGAAGAAAGAGCCCGTACCCGGCCCAAAGAAGCCATCATAAAAGCCAATCCCCAGCCCTGCTGTGCAGGCAAAAGCCGTCAGGCTCATTCTGGCAGTAGCAGCCCCGGCAATTCGGGCACTGGGGGAAATAATGAAGTAAGCAGCTATACCCAACAACAGGAAGGGAATGGTCTGCCTCAACACCGAAGCATCAATCATCTGCACCAGAATCGCGCCTGCAGCGCTGCCAACAAAGGTCATGAAAATGGCGAAGCGCATTTCCCTGAGATTCACCAGACCTCTTCGAACAAAATAGACACTGGCAGAGAAAGAGCCGCCTGTGGACTGTAATTTGTTAGTCGCCAGAGCCTGTGCCGGGGAAAGCCCCACCGCCAGAAGTGCAGGAACTGTAATCAATCCGCCACCGCCCGCAACAGAATCAACAAAACCAGCCAGAACCGCAACAAGAAACAGCAAAAGCCCCCAATCAAGGGTGAGTACAAAATCCAAAACAGGCCTCAACTTTATGGAGTGTCAGGTTAGTAATCTCTCAGAAACTAACGCAAATGTTTATTCTTTAATGACGAAATTTGTTTTTTCACGGAATTATCTTGATGTTTTGGGTCTTCGACTATTTGCAATGACAACAGATGGACACTCAGACACATCACTTCATGTTCAATGTGACATACGATAACCCAAATAAATCAGACCACCCAGCTCAAAACAAGTTGGGCATAATTTAAACCGGTAAACATTGATACTCTCTGAAAACACCAAAAACGAAAAAGCCCGACGGGTTTTAGTCGGGCTTTAGAAAGATGGCTGGGGTGGAGGGATTCGAACCCCCGCATGGCAGGATCAAAACCTGCTGCC
>NZ_JAHHPQ010000105.1:0-3237 GCF_024606245.1 Endozoicomonas sp. SESOKO2 | reverse complement strand
CAAGCCCCACAGGTGCACTTGCAGGAGAGTTGCAACGCAGCAGGATAGAAGAAGTGGTCAATTCTGCCGGTACCATCAAAACGACCGGTTCTAAGAGCCATTGCGGAGGTATTGCGGGGAGTATCTCTGACAGCGTCATACGCGATAGCGTGAACACAGGCACCGTTATTACAACCGGAAAAGCCACTGCTGGCGGTATCGCTGGATTGGCTGATCAGGCGTCTTCTCTTTCAAATGACCTGAATACCGGAACAATAATCTCCAGGAAAAGATTGAGCCTACCTGCCGGTGGCATTGTCGGAACACTGAAAAGCAACAGCGTTGCTAACAATAATATGAATACCGGCGAAGTCACGGTTACGTTTACCGACAGTTCCGGGGGGATTGCAGGAGAAGCGCAAGCAGCCAGGGTATTGCATAACCTGAACACCGGATACGTTGCCTCAGATCTTGTGATAGGTTCCAGTTATATCGGAGGAGGCAGTAGTGGCGGAATAGTGGGGAAGAGCAGTCAAGCCCTGGTCAGCCAAAACCTCAACACAGGCAGTATTTATTCAAAGCATTATTCAAGTGCGGGCGGGATAGCAGGGGAAGTCAGCAACGCTCCGGTTATTCAAAATGTAAATGTTGGAACGGTCACCTGTGACTGCAATTATGGAGCTGCGGGAGGTATTGCCGGAAAGCTTTCAGGTGGAAGCATTCATGACAACCTGAATGCTGGAGCAGTAGCAGAGAAAAACAGGATGGCAGTTTATGTCGGTGGAATTGCCGGGATCGCCTATGATTCGGCCTCGGTTTATAACAATGTCAATACGGGGGCAGTTGAAGCACATTCAAGCTATATAAGCCCAGCAGTCGGAAGTCCTTATGGAGCAGGTCGTATTGGGAATAACCTGGATACTTTCACAAGGTATAAATGGACTCCTAGCAGTAATTATGGATACAACTTAGGTGTCTTAAGAATATCGAAAAGTTCTCTCAAATCAAACCTGTATGGTTTAAACAGCGATCTCTGGAATGCCGGTAATGCAACACAGCTGCCGATGCTCAAAAGCGTTAACACCCCTTACCGTGACCTTGCCCGAATAGATGGTACCCAACAGACTGATAACCAGTTTCCCACCGTCCTGAATGAGTTTGCAGATCCTGGTGGTGCCATAGATGCTACCTCTTTCACTCGTACTATCTGGAACGGATGGGATGGTTATTTACCCTTTCCAAAAGTTTTCTCCAAACCACAAACATCACTGGCTGGAATTGATTGCACACCAGGGGGATTTGACTGCGGCCAGGAAAAACCTCCTCAATTAATCCATGAAATTGCAATAGATCCAAACAGGTTGCCGGTGCATGCTGCTCCAACGCCTACAGGAGGCGTTGTCCCACCAAGTTATTGCGGGCCCCACAGGGTTTTGAGTGTCTCATGGAATATGAACAGTATGCTCATGGCTGTGGGAATAGGTTCCGGTGGCGGTTCCGGATGCCCTGTTTCAGGCTCCGTACAAATCTTTGATATGAGTGACCCGGCGAGGCCCAGACTCCTGCATACCTTGCACGATGCTAAACACTGGGTGGAGACTGTTGCCTTCAACCACGACGGTACCCAGCTGGCAGTCGGGGGGTATGATAAAAAGGTCAGGATTTATGACCCAGTGAACCCGTCCACTCCCCTTGCCACCCTGTCCGATGCGAAAGGCCCGATAGACGGCGTTAAATACAATCACGGAGGTACTCAGCTGGCAGTTGGTAGATATAATAAGGTCAGGATTTATGACCCGAGGGATCTGTCCATTCGCCCGACAATTCTGACCAATGCAAATGATTGGGTACTGAGCCTTGACTACAATCACGACGGTACCCAGCTGGCAGTGGGGGGGTACGGTAAAAAGGTCAGGATTTATGACCCGTGGGATCTGACCATTGCCCCGCAAGCTGTGATCCCTGGGCTTTATCGTATGAGCGCTAAATTCAACCACGACGGCACGCTGCTGGCAACTGGGGGAAGTGACTATAGGTACAGAGGACACAGTGTTGAGGTTTATGACATAAAGAACCTGGACAGCCCAAAGTATACTCTGGGGGATACGCCATGGACGGTCACGAGCATTGACTTCAATCACGACAGCACCCGACTCGCCTTTGGGGCTGGGAGGAGTGTCAGGATATATGACATGTTGAATCCAACTGGGGTTCTGTACACCCTCTCTGATGCGACAAGTGCTATAAAGAGCGTTAACTACAACCACGACGGCACCTTGCTGGCAGTCGGGACGCACGCTGGAAAGGTCAGGATTTATCGGGTCGGTATAAAAGCTTCAGCGACAACATCGCCATCTGCAAGTCTCTCAACCAGTCAACCCACCACTGCTTCTACAACCATTTCGGGAACTCCATCAGAAAATTCAACGCTGGTCAGGCATTCATCGTCGTATACACAGCCATCAGCCGACGAATTGACGACCACTTCTGTTCCCACTACTTTGCCCAGTTCGGAGACACTATCAGCAACACCATCTGCTCTATCATCGACGTCTGAACAGTCATCAACCAGCGAATTGAGCACTCATTCTGTAGCCCGAACTTCATCCAGCTCGATGTCACCTTCTGAAGTTTTATCTGCTGGTCAATCGTCATCAGCACAACCTTCAACCAATGTATTGAGCACGGCTTCTATAGCCCAAAATTCAGCCAGTTTGGTGTCACCGTCAGAAGTTTCATCTGCTGCCCCATCGTCATCAGCACAACCTTCAAGCAGTGAATTGATCACTACTTCTGTAGCCCGAACTTCAGCCAGTTTGGTGCCACCTTCAGAAATTTCAACCGCTGCTCCATCGTCATCAGCTCCGCCTGCAACCAGCGAATTGAGCACGGCTACTGTAGCCCGAACTTCACCCAGTTCAATGTCACCTTCAAGAGCTTCGTCCACTGCCCCATCGTCATCAGCACAGCCAACAATCAGCAGGGCCAGCACTATTGAGCTGGACAATAATAATTTCAATCAATACCTGAATGCCGACCACCCGGTCGAGGGACGCTATGAGTTAATCAGTAATATTGACCTGAGCGGATCTCAATGGAAACCGGTAGGCAATACCTCCAAACCTTTCTCTGTCACTCTGCTTGGGAACGGCCACGTTATTTCCGGCCTTAAAATTTCAACATGGGCAGCGAATAAAGCCACGGGCTTGTTCGGAGTTCTGCAAGACAGCACCATCAGGCAGATCATTCTAAACCAGC
>NZ_JAHHPQ010000014.1:0-1627 GCF_024606245.1 Endozoicomonas sp. SESOKO2 | reverse complement strand
ATGTTTTTTTTCTTGCATATCTCTATCAGGGTTTGCGCTTTTTCCAGCTCTTCCTTACTTAATTCGTAATGGATATTTTCTTTCACTTGTTCCAATGGGTCGTCGGGGATCTGAGTGTCTGCCGTTTTCTTTTTTTTGGCCGCTGGTCCGGCAGCTGCTTTTGAATCAGTCCTCTTTCTACCCGAGCCCTTGTTTTTTTTCTGAACGGGTTCTGATGAATCCCGCTCTGTTTCTTCCCGGATTCGTTTTGCTCTTTTATTTTTGTTAGTGCCCGAAAGGCACTTGTTGCACAAAAACGCTGGATCTGATAGCTCATTGGCTATACGACTTAATTCCTGTGTATTCAGTGCCTTGTCACATTTTGAACAAGTGACAACCGAACTTCCGGTATCCTGAAAAATTGAGGGTTTCAGTGGGTCATGGCCTCCGAGACCACTGCCGTCTGTCGAGCCGGTTTTCTGGTTACCGGCAGCGACTTCGCAAATCTGGCCGGATTGGCCTGTTGTTCTGGTCGTTGATGCTTTGGTCGTTCTGGAGTGCTGGCCGTTTTTCCCGGTACCTGCCTGACGGCCTGAATATTTGCCAGCAGCGATCTCACGGTAAACACTAAGTTCCTGACCATTCTCTGTCAGCCATGTCTGAACCAGACACGAATACATCATGGCAGGCCCTGATCTTTCGAGATCGAAAAGATCCGCTTCAATCACCATGATCCGGTCTGACAAAATTCGAGCCAGCATGGATTGCCCCGTCATAGTTGCCCATTGCCGTTTGATCCGTAACATTCGAAGCAGTTGCCTTTTTTGTTGCAGGCATTTTTGAACAGGGCCAAGAACAGAGGCAAGGTCAGGCACGGGCTTTGGGTCAGGATTCCAGTGGTTTCCGTCAGGTGGCTTATCGCCATCGTCTCCCCCGGCAGCGCCGATGGCGATCAGCGCAGTGGAAGAGTGCTCTGGCGTCTCAGGGGGCACAAGCATGAGATCAATGCGGTGTGTATGCTTCATTGGCCAAAGGGGTAGGGGAGGCCGTTGGAGAGACGCAAGAGGTCTGTTATTCGGCAGCAGCTTAAGCAAACGGAGGGCGAGTGGCATAAACCCAACCGAATGAAGGTCGGGCGGTTCAGGTTCAGCCAACTTATTAGTGTATAAGAAATTTGCTGGTAGCGGATTTGAGCCGACCAATCCCACTGCGGGCAGTGACTCCCCAAACATTATGGTCACTAACAGAAGCAGTGATTGAACCATCGAGCAGATAGCTTTGTTTTTTTGTGGGCGTCGCATAGACCCAGGCTCATTGATTGACCTTTGCTATTTGCACCAATGTATAGCAGCGCATTGGCCATTGTGCCATGAACGGAGTTAGCGAAGATCAAGCAACTCTAATTCCTGACAACTTTGATAAACATCAGGATCAATCTCTGATAATAATGGGTCTTGCCTTTTTAAGCGCTTTATTTTGCTGAATGCCCGTTGTCTCCATTTTTCCAGCATGTCGTCAGCAATATCGATTTTGGCTTTTTTAAGGACGGTAACGGCATGCATAAGCTCCATTTCATCCCTGTACTCGTCCAGCAATGTCAGTATTTCGGTGCCAAAAACTTCTGTCTGGTTGAGCTTTAACCATAAAC
>NZ_JAHHPQ010000104.1:0-1405 GCF_024606245.1 Endozoicomonas sp. SESOKO2 | reverse complement strand
CTTTTGCTGGCTACATGCCATCCATTTATCCGGAGGTCGAAGCGTCTCCTCACTGATTCAAATACTCAAAGTCATGATTAACCATTCTTTAAATGATGATCAGCAGGAACCGGACACTGAACTTTCAGATTTTCTATCAGGCTGGGTAACGGCAAAGGGCTTGGAAAAGGTCCAACTGGTCAGGCAACAACTCCTCGAAAATAAATGGCCAGACTTCGATATTTTATTGCCACTGCTGAGCTACCTGTTCAAGAAAACATTTGTCGTTGTCAATCTGCAGGCCAGTGGCTTGACTCAGGATCAGGTTTTCACCTACGCCACTTCTGGTGATGTTGAAGTCCACGTAGTCTCACAAGCATCGGCTATCAATACCTCAGAGGAAACGGTATATCTGGGACTTCTACTCAGGGATAATCACTTTGTTGGTATTCGGCCTGACACCCGGAATGACGATCTTTCACATCGCTGCCCTGTTTGCCTGGACAAGTTTACCAAAAGCAGTGTTGTCAAGATTACCAGTTGCTTTCACTACTTGTGTGGTGCGTGTTTTAAAAAATTCAACAAACCTCAAACGTCCGAATGCCCCGAATGCAGAACGAAACTTGAAATCACCATTGATCTGCCCAGATGGAAATGCCCCGTATGCAGGAAGCAACAGGAGTTTATTGAGCCCGAGGATCACCAATAGCCGTATTGCATGAGCCAGTCAACGTCCCAAAATGTAAATACTGAACAAAGGTGAATGCAGCTCATCCTTCCAGGGCGTACCATCTTCAGGTTTCCCCAGAGGCTGATGCCAGGCCAGTACCTTGAGACCCGATTGAGAAAACACGCTGCGGTAGTCTTCATCGGTCCAGAAGAAATCTTCAAAAACCACCCCGGAGCCTGCCACAGAGCATTTAACACGACAGCCACTGGCAAGCGCCCTGTTTTCGGGAAAATCATTATTGACCATTAAAAGGGTCGATAACCCTCCTGAGTTTACCCTGGAAAATCTGTCGTGCATAAAAAAGGCAGCTGGCATGTCACAGACAGGGCAGTCATGAGCTAATGAAAAGCGAGTCTGCATGGATGAAATACACTGGTGTTAAGACTGAATCCGATATTCAACGGCGGAATTTGACAGATCCGACAATCTAACCTAATTACTCTATCTGTTCCGTTTTCCTCTCAACACCTTGCGTGTTCATTTCTCAAACCCTCTTTAGGCTCGCCATGAATACACGACTCTCACTGTTTATTGCTTTATTTTTGTCACTTTCTGTCGCTCATGCTTCTGCCGACAAAGAATGTTCTGACATTAACACTCTGGGCCTGAAGGAGAAGGAGCAAAGGTTGACTGATATGAAAGAGCGCTTTATCGGCACCCTCAAGCCATGGAAACATCTGGATCATATTCGTGAAG
>NZ_JAHHPQ010000103.1:0-1716 GCF_024606245.1 Endozoicomonas sp. SESOKO2 | reverse complement strand
ATCTGGAAGGTGAGCTGAACGATATTCTGGCCGGTGACGCCCATCCGGGTTTCCACCTGTTTGCGACCATCAACCCGCCTGAGTACAGCGGACGAAAACCGCTATCACCGGCACTGAAAGGGCGCTTCCGACATTTGCCCATCCGGCAATATAACCCGGCAGAGTTGCAGAGCATTGCTGAGAAAGTATTACCACAGACCCTGCAGGGGAAAATCGTGGCTGAAAAACTGACCCGGCAACATTGTCAATTGAGGGCTTGCCTGAAGCAGAAAAACCTGCCGTTGCAGCCCACTAGCCTTGATTTACAGAATGTCGCCAAAGCGGTTTTCAACAAGGGCGATTTTACCGATGACGGACTCCATCAATGCCTCAATCAGCACTACCGGCTTTATCTGATGGCAGCTGACCTCTCGCTGGAGAAACTGCCAGAGTCACCGGCTCTTGCCATAGATAAAAGTGCAGTTCATTCTGAGCTTTGCGAATGGCTCAACCAGATGGTATCGGGCATGGATCGACCCTGGTTAATACGACACAATGATCACAACAGTATTGATGAAAAAAACCATGTAATTTGTATTAACACTCATCAGACTAAAAAGCAGAACAAAACGGAAATCATCACGAGACTGGCTCAAACGGAGTGGCAGGCAGCAGGTCTTTCCCTTAAGCCGGATGAGTCGGACGATATTCTCACCGGGGCACTGTATCGACACTGGCAGCAACACTGGTTTGCTCGTAAGTTTGGCCGGACGGGCATAAACGCCAGTAGCGTGTTCCCCCTGACGGAAGAACAGAAACAGACGTTGAAAATGTCAGCTAACCAGTCTTATCTTCAGGCGGCTGATCAGCGGATAAGGGCGTGGAAAGCCGCTGAAGTTCAGTGTTGGCCTGCTTTCTGGCATCAGATCAGTGATCTGCTGAACCATTTTGTTGACGATTATATTAACGAAGCCTCAGCGGTTGGTGGTGATAAGGCTCCTGTACATGATCTGCCACAAGTCCACGAGAAAGAGGCATCAGCATCAGCTCAGAGGACGAACCATGAGCCACAACCTGTTAACGAAGCGTTGATTATTGGTAGTGATAAGGCTCCTGAAAAATACATTCCGGCAGTTCACATGGAACAGGCTCCGTTATTGAGTCATTTAACGGACTATGAGAACCGGAAGAAGCCAAAAAGAGTCAATCACATAATTTTTGATACGCAGAACTATTCTTCCACTGATTACCGGCGGTGGACAGGGGATATTTATGTGACTGCAGAGGGCAATGTCAAATGTATCAATATCAATGATCAACACATGCAAGGGGTCGAAGTTCTCATACCTGCCCGGTTGCCAGAGCATGATCAGGAATTGACATTAGCCAAAGACCAGACGCTGGCAACCTTTGAGATGAAATCAAGAAATGGTCAATATTACTTACCCAGCCTCACGGTCAACGACTATATCGTAGCCCTGCGCATGGAGCCCGAGTTGCCATTTGCTCTGGTCAGGGATCGATATACCGGGCTTCACACACTCTCTGTTCCAGAGTCGGGAGTCAGCCAGAAAATTAAATTTGCTTATGTCGCAGAGTCCAGAGAAGCAGGCAAAAAAACATGTGACGAGGTAGTCGGACCAGCACAATCAACACGTTTTGACGTCCGCTGTTCAGAAGGTATGAAAACAGTACTGAAGGGAGTGTTAGAGAACATTAAGCAACAACCACCTGAAA
>NZ_JAHHPQ010000102.1:0-2672 GCF_024606245.1 Endozoicomonas sp. SESOKO2 | reverse complement strand
TATTGCTCGATTTACCCATTGAAATACAATCCAAAATTTATAGATATTTGCAGACTCGTGATATTGTCTGTTTAACACTGACAAATTCATACATTAACAACGCTCTCAAAAATGATGCATCATTGGTAAGGGCATGGTATCGCCAGATTGCTTCATCTCACCAGGCTATTCCAAGAACCATCGGCACTGCAAAAGATAAAGATCAACTCGAGGATTGGTTGAGCCGTTTTACAAAGGATAAGGCATTAGTCAAATCAGTCATGGATCGCCAGGCGAGTTTTTATTGCCCTGCCCTGTTCTTTTCCACTCTCACTCAACTGATGATTGAATGTAAAACATTTAAATTTGAGACAAAGGCCACCCTTCCCAATTATGGCGAGATCAACTCAGCTACCTTGAGTGCCGATGGTCACTATCTGGTGAGCATCTGTGATCGTCAAACGGTGAAAATCTATGGCCGGGAGACCGACGGATCATGGCAAGCAAAAGGCACTATCTCCCATAATGGTTCTGTCAGATCATTCATGCTCAGTAACGATGGCCACTATGTGGTGACCGCCAGTGCAGACGGCAAGGCGAGAATCTATGGTAAAAAGGACGAACGATCATGGGAAGAAAAAGCCATCATTTCCCATGATAACCCTCTCACATCAGCCACCTTCAGCGCCGATGGTCGCTTTGTAGTGACCACCAGTATCAATGGCAAGGCGAAAATCTACGGCCGGGAAGACGATGGGTCATGGACAGAAAAAGCCATTATTAGCCACAACACTTTAGTATCATCGTCCACCTTCAGCGCCGATGGTCGCTATGTGGTGAGCACCAGCTATGATTGCAAAGCGAAAATCTATGGCAAGATTCACGATGGGTCATGGATAAAAAAAGCCATCATTCACCATGATGATTCAGTCATATCAGCCACCTTCAGCGCCGATAGCCGCCATATGATCACCTTTAGTGCAGATAGCAACGTCAATACAGGTCTCAAGGTCAAAATCTGTGGCCTGGAGGACGATGGGTCATGGGAAGAAAAAACCATCTTTTCCCATGGAGATCATTTCCTCTCTGCCACCTTCAGCGCCGATAGCTGCCATATGGTAACCTCCGGTCAAGATGGCAGGGCGATAATCTATGGTCAGGAAGACGGATCATGGAAAGAAAAAGCCACCATTTCTCATAATGGTTGGGTCTACTCAGCCACCTTCAGCCCCGATAGCCGCTATGTGATCACCCACGGTCAAGATAATGAGGCGAAAATCTATGGCCAGAACGATCATGGATCATGGGAAGAAAAAGCTACCATTTCCCATCATATGCAAATCAACTCAGTAGCCTTTAGCGCCGATAGCCGCCATGTGATCACCCTCGGTGTAGACAGGAAGGCGAAAATCTATAGCCGAAAGCTCAATGGATCCTGGGAAGGAAAAACCGTCGTTTTCTTTGTTTCATATCTCAAATCAGCAAGCTTTAGCATCGATGGACGCCATGTGGTCATCACCACTAACAATAACGAGGCGGAAATTTATGGCCAGACAAGCGATGGGACATGGCAGAAAAAAGCCTACATTTCCAATCTTAGAGGGATCACCTCAGCCACCTTCAGCGCCGATGGCCATCTGTTGATCATCCATGAAAATGAGCCGGCGAAAATCATTGAGCTAAGGATGGATGAATGACTAGCTTGAACTTTTTATGCAGATTAACCAGGCTACCGCCGCCATCCATTGAAAGGCGACCTTGACTACTTAGTCTTAATGACAAGAATGTTAATCACCATAACAAAATATCAAACAATGAATTTAGATTATTGTCCAATAAGCTAAAGACTTAAAAGGAGAGTGATTAATGACAATAATAAACGGTTCATTACTTGGAGATATCGTTAAGTTTCATAAACCAGAGCATCATGCCAACACGGCAGTCATCGTAATAGATGAGATGGATAAAAAATGGAGTTCTGAGACTGTTGAGAATCATCTTGTTAGAAAACAAAGCCAACAAGAAACCCTTCGCTTTTGTAAAGAGCTTGGATGTAGAATCATTGTCGTTCATGAGCACAAAGAAGCACATCCAAGGCATATCTATGATGTTATTAAAAAACCAGATTTTCACTGCACCAAGCAAGCGCTAGGTGTGCTTAACGCAAAAACTGAGCCTCCCTTATTGCCTTTTTTAAAAGAAAGAAAGATTACAAGCCTTGTTCTTATGGGGGGTCACTACCGTATGTGTGTTCGAGAATCTTTGATAGGCCGTTGTTCTTTTGGGCTTTTAAGTTCTGGCATTCTTAATCATCAAATTACCGTACTCACATCGCCGTCTTTACTGGCTAGTTACAGACCTGAAATGTATCAATTAGAGCCTAAATTTTCGGCTGATGCCTGTTCATTCAATAACAAAAATGGTGATTTTATCGCAGATGCTCAATGGCCAGTTTTTGCATTACACACAGGAATGAGAATCTATACAAAAATTTCTGATTAGCTTCGATCTTGCTTTGTGCAGCTGATGAGCCGCAAAGGGAACTTTAAACATCAGCTTGCCAGGATAGCGTAAATAGTTTCCGAAAAAGTTTTCGAAAAATAGTGTCAAAAAAACTCTTGCCATATCCTATTCCAGGAGCCTGTCGGACTTAAGACTGTCCTACTGCGGTTGCAATAAATTGGTCTAAAAAT
>NZ_JAHHPQ010000101.1:0-9793 GCF_024606245.1 Endozoicomonas sp. SESOKO2 | reverse complement strand
CACTAATAATAGAGAGTTGTGAAATCAAATCGTGAGCATTCATGCTGAGGCCTTATCCTGAGGTGCAGCTATAAGACCATAGACGTATTAAAAAGAAAACAAATATAAGCTACAGGTCAATATTTTCAGGAGGTTTCATGATTTTTCCCTGCGATACTGCCTCTTGCAGCCAGCCGGGTAATGTGTGATCAAGTGTCTGCTGATGATGGTATTGAGATTCCAGCAATGTTAATGACTGTTTGAACTTTCCGTATTCGATTTTAATGTTGTCAGCCACCGTTGCACTCCCCAGGCAAAACGGCACCATAACGCAAGGCAAAATCCCGAATATTGTGGTAGACCTTTAACAACTCGCTGGCCAGCGGCACGGCCCGGTTCAACGTCTCGGCATTCAGTTCACTGTCTTCCGGGTAGTCATGGGCAAAAGCATTGCGCATCTCACGAAATAAAGGCCATTGGGCTGCATTATCAATGGCCCCTATTTTTTCCAGCCGGTTGAGCTTGTCGATAAAGGTGTTCAGTGCCCCCTGCTCTCCCACTAAATCCAGCACGTGAGGAAAGAGTTTTGCCCCTATGGCATCCTGTAATTTACAGAACCGGGTGGAAAATTGGTCCATGTAAGCCACTTCAGTCGGGGTAAGGTTGTCAAATGCATTGACACTTAATGGAAACAGGCTTTCCACTTCGGCCATCACCCATTCAAGACGCAAGGCATGTCGGTCACAAATCCAGAGGGTGCGCCCGGTAACGTCTGCAATTTGTCGTCCGCTACTCATTCATTACCCCAGCTCTGTTGCCATTGAGTCGAATCCCGGTACTTCTGGCTTCATGGTGAATCGCTTCCCGGCGTTTTCCTCGTCGGTAAATGACCAGGTCAATTTTCTGGTCACCGATGTGCTGTTTGATGTCCACCAGGCTGTGGAGTTTGGCATCAAAAACCGCTTCCGGACTTTGCAGGTCGGTTTCTATATAGAGATCAATATCACCGCCACGCTGGTTATCATCAACTCTTGAGCCGAAGAGCCAGATGTCAGTTTTGGCACCAAAGTAATGCTGAAGCACGTTGCAAATATGGGCCGCATGTTCGTTTGTGATTCTCAATGGTATTAACCTGTCGTATACACCCACGAGAAAATCATGAAAGTGCCTGCCCAGCAAGGACTTCAGGGATTTTCATGATTTTTCCCTGTCCTAAACCCTGACTACAACATCAGCAAGAGTGATGCTAACCACCATCATACCGCCGACAATACCCCCTAACCCTCTCAGCAACATCAAGCAATACTGGCACAAATTTGAGAACCTGAGGAAAAATCAGGCTCAAAGCCTCTGGCTGATATTCATGGGCAATACTGTTTCTCAGTTCACGAATTTCTATAAATTCAATGGCGTTATTAATCAGACCTTTTTTCTCAGCCCGGTTGATTCTGTCGCGAACGGTACCTCCATGCTCCAGATCTATAACATCGATCAGGCGGAATATTTTCTGCAGCAAGATGTCATTAAAACGGGCAAAGCGAGCGGTGAGGGATTCAAACTTTTCCAGATCTTCAAGCTCTGGCATGTTTTCCTTTTCAAGGCTCACAGACTGGCAACGAGCCAAAGACCATTCAAGCAACTCCTCCATGTGCTTCATGCTTTCCAACTGTTGCTGCAATAGCAACAACTGGTCTTCTTTTATCGCTACCCGTCGTTTTTCGGCTTTGCCTTCATTCACAGAGAAACTCCTTCTGCCAATGCTATTCGAGTAAATGGGTCAGAATCATCAGCAGCAATGACCAAGTCTATTTTTTGTTCTCCCAGCTTTTCATAGAGCGCTAACCTGATCTTCTGTTTATCCGCCGAGTTCAATTTATGCGACAGAATCAGTAAGTCTATATCCCCACCTCTGGCCTGGTCATCAACTCTCGATCCAAAAAGCCAAATTTCAGCATCAGGGTCAAGCTGCCGGATAACTGTCACAATGGCTTGCTGCTCGGATTTAGTCAATCGCACCAGACACTCTCTCAATCATTGCTTAATTTTCACCTGCCGACTTCTTTAAGCTGGCTGAGCCAGTTCTGACAACAAACAAACCTCTTGCATAAGCTTCGGATTTTATGATAATTGACATTCTCTCCGAGCAAGACTTTTACTCTTTAAAATTCCGAAAAATAAAAAATATACCCAGCATTTATTCACGCTACCGCCCTTCAGATTACACTCTCTCTGAAAAGCAGCTTAAAAATTACCTACTATTTATTGACTAAATAGCTCTAGCAGGTATTGCAAAACCAGGAAGTTTGTGATCGACAGACTTATCTAACCATCACGCAGCATTACGATAAAGGGGTTAATCCTACACATGATCATCAGTGAAAACCACCTGCATTAAACGACAACTTTACAAAATAACCTTAAATACACTCAGGAAAACGAGACAATAATAGAAGATAAATCAATTCGAAGGAGAAACTTCAGCACCACCGCACAAAATTGCACCAACCATCAAAAACGAACCCACAACAAGCACCCTGTCCCTGCTAGTTGATACTTCTTTTAGTTGCTGAAAACCTAACTCTACATTTTCAGCGATAACAGGCAGTAGTTCAGAATATCTGGCAACCGCTTCACTCAGAACAGTCTTATCAAGCGCTCTGGGCGAATCAAAATCGGCAACCACCCACTCATCGACCACTTCAGACAGAGACTCGATAACTCCGTGATAATCCTTATCTTTGTAGATCCCAATCAGTGCACGAGTTTTTCCTGAGACCGGATCTGCCTTCAGGCGCTCTGCCAGCTTTGTTGCTGCCTGCGGATTATGCGCAACATCGAGAATAGCCTGAACTTTTTTCCCCCTTTTATTGATCTCCATCACTTTTTCATAACGACCAGGGAGGCTCGATATTTTTAAACCTTCTACGATTGCATCACGGCTTACAGCATCAGGTAAAAACTGAATTGTTTGCAGAGCAGTAGCAGCGTTATCAATAACTAATGCGGGCATAGGCAGGTCGACATACTCAATACATTCACCCGTTTTGTTTAAACCCTTCCAACTCCATGTTCTACTTTCTTCTTTTAGCTCGAATTCTTTATCTCTTCTGTACAGAGCTGACTCCAGCCTGACAGCTTCATCGACGATACTGCCTGGAGTCTCCACACCACCAAATATGGCTGGTTTTTCGGAGCGAAAAATACCTGCTTTTTCTTTTGCGATCGCTTCAATACTGTAACCCAACCAGTCCTGATGATCCAACCCTACTGTAGTGATTACGGAGACATCCGGCTCAATCACATTAGTGGCATCCAGACGACCGCCCAGCCCAACCTCCATAAGCGCAATGTCTACTTTTTCTTTCTGGAAAACATTTACGGCCAACAGCACTGCGAATTCGAAATAGGAAAGCCAGTCACCGCCAAGCCCGTCATTCACTTTTTGAAAGGAGGCACACAGGCTTTCATCGCTTGCTTCAACACCATTGACTTTAATACGCTCATTGAATCTATGCAGATGCGGGGAAGTGTAGACGCCTACTTTGTAACCAGCCGCCAGGAGAATAGATTCAAGAATAGCCACCGTTGATCCCTTGCCATTGGTACCCCCAACCGTGATAACGAATGGCGCGGGTTTTATAAGACCCAGCCTTTCCGACACTTTTCTTATTCTGTCCAGCCCAAGTTCCATTTCGTGTTCAGGCCGGGAGTTTTCCAACCAGTCAAGCCAATCAGACAGCTGCTCGAAGGGAGGCTGACCGTTTTGCTGGTATGTCATGCAGGGGATTCCTTAGAAGAACATCGTGAGGGACGTATGGTTGCATATTTGCTCAAATCATTCTATATCTGACCTTCGGGTGAATCCATTGTGGGGAATTTCGATGACTCAACAGCTTTACGAGACTGATTTTTATAGCTGGACACAGCAACAAGCCAATTTAATCCGTCAGGGTCGACTGGGAGAACTGGATTTGGATAACATTCTCGAGGAAATCGAAGGCATGGGAAGAAGCGAATATCGCCAGCTGAGTCATCGACTGGACGTATTGCTCATGCATCTTTTGAAGTGGAAATTCCAACCTGAAAACAGGAGCACAAGCTGGCAGGGTTCGATCAAAGAACAAAGATTCCGCCTAAAAAAACTCATTAAGGAAAATCCAGGACTTAGGCCTAGACTCCCTGAGGCTGCTACTGAAGCTTACGGCGCTGCGAAAATCACAGCATTCAAAGAGACTGGCCTGCCAGAAACCACATTCCCAACACAATGCGAGTGGCCCTTTGAACAGGTGATCAATGATGAGTTTTGGCCAGACTAACTCATTAATAAATTTCTAGTGTAGTGTGACTAACTAACGGTACATAAAGACTCCTAGCAACTATTGTTGATGTCATTCCAACCACTCAAATCCTTCCACGCCTGGCTTTGAACACATGATCTCTAATGAATTTTGGCGAGGCTAAAAATGCCTCAAATTAAATAGCCCTGTGCTTATTATTGTTATTTGTGAAAGGTCGTACTACCTTGAACTACTGCAAAATACTCCAGAGAGAGCAGCGCTATGCCCATGGCAGTCAAAAGCGTAAAATTTGAACAGGAAACGCTTGATAAACTTAATGAGCTAGCACGGATAAGAGATCGAGACGTCTCTTATCTAATCCGTGAAGCTGTGAATGATCTGATTGACAAGACAGCGTGGCAAATAGAAGAGGTTGAAAAGACACTAGAGGGTATTGACTCTGGAGAAGTCTCTACAAGACCACTGGGTGATTTTTTGACAGAAGCCAAAGAAAGTCTGTCTAAAAAGCCATGAAGTCAAGAATATCAAAACGAGCCGAGGATGACTTCCTCAGTCATATCGAACACCTTGATCGAATACACCCAAATGCTGCAGGCAAAATCGCTCAATTTATGCCGGCTACCCTGGAGCAAATTGAAGCATTCCCAGAGGCAGGCCATAAGGAACGCTTATATCGAAAGCTACCTGTTGCCGGAACTGAATACGTAGCTTACTACCGTATCAGTGCAGACGTAGTAGACATAGCCAGAATACTGCACTTAAAGCAACTCAGATGATTTTAACCCCCCCCCTGCGCTCACTCGGATTTAAAAAGACGCACAGCCACATTAATCCGGATAACGTGTATTCACCGTTATGCAAGATCAAGAAAAAACACTTTTTGAAATCTCCGGGTTAACTATGCAGCCATCACCCAGTTGCAGTAATCACCTCTTCTCCATCTGCACCGAATTCCGAATCCGACTCAACAGGCACTGAAGCCATTCCCTGCATTTTTCTGCAAAGTCGAGCAACCGTCGAACGCATTTCGCCCCGATCAACAATCATATCGATTGCCCCATGCTCCAGCAGAAACTCACTGCGCTGGAAGCCTTCAGGCAACTTTTCACGAACCGTCTGCTCGATAACGCGCGGACCCGCAAACCCGATTAATGCACCGGGCTCGGCAATATTCACATCACCCAACATTGCCAAAGAGGCAGATACACCTCCATAAACGGGATCTGTGAGCACAGAGAAATAAGGTACTCCCTGTTGTTTCATGCGCTCTAATGCTGCACTGGTTTTCGCCATCTGCATCAGGGAGAACAAAGCCTCTTGCATGCGGGCACCACCACTGGCTGAAAAACAAACAAAAGGAACCTTGAGTTCCAGACTCAGCTCTGCGGCACGGGCAAACTTCTCGCCAACAACAGAACCCATTGATCCACCCATAAAGCTGAATTCAAAAGCCACAGCAACCACAGGCAGACCATCCAGCTGGCCTTTCATAGCGACCAGAGCATCTTTTTCACCCGTCTGCTTTTGAGCGGATGCCAGACGGTCCTTGTATTTCTTTGAATCCCGGAACTTGAGCTTATCGACAGGCTCTATCTCAGAGAACAATTCTTCAGTAGTGCTTTTGTCCAGAAAGTACTCCAGACGCTTTCGGGCACCGATACGCATGTGGTGACTGCATTTTGGACAAACGTACAGATTTCTCTCAAGCTCTGGGCGATACAGAACCGACTCACACTTAACACACTTGCGCCATAATCCTTCTGGCACATTACTGCTCTTCTGCTGACTTGTAGAACGTGACAGCGAAGGTATCAATTTATCGACTAGCCAGTTACTCATTCACGCTACCTGTCTATTGGCAAGATTGAAAACAGAGAGCGCCTGAATGTTCAGGGCACTCCCTATTGTCTATCGCCTTAATTCATCGGGTTAACCTTTATCCATTGCCTGACGCATTGCTTGTAGATGACCAGAGACCCGGTCGATAGCACCTTCGCCCTGGCGTTGGTAATTGGCCAGCTCGGATACCAACAGGGACCCTACTACCACACCATCTGCAACCGAAGAAATGGCTGCTGCAGACTCACCATCACGAATACCAAAACCGACACCAACAGGCAGGTCGGTAAACCCTTTGATGTGAGCCACTCTGGACTGAACACTGCCGAGATCCAGCTTGTTTGAGCCTGTCACTCCCTTCACTGAAACGTAATATACGAACCCTGAAGCAACAGAGCAGATCTTTTGAATGCGCTCATCGGTGGTAGTGGGCGTAATCAGGTTGATCATATCAATCTGCCTGGGCTTTAAATGCTCAACCAGACCGCCAGCAAACTCCGCGGGCAAATCAACAATCAGTACACCGTCGACACCGGCTTCAGCGGCCCGCGCAGCAAACACCCCATAACCCATAACTTCTACCGGGTTAAGGTAGCCCATCAGGACAATCGGGGTCGTATTATCGTTTTCCCTGAAGCGAGTTACCATTGAAAAAACGTCATTCAATGTAACACCTTGTGATAATGCCCGCTCATGAGCCTCTGCAATCACCGGTCCGTCAGCCACAGGATCCGAAAACGGGAAACCCAATTCGATCAGATCAGCACCACTGGCTACCATCTTGTGCATGATGTCTACGGTCTTATCCGCCGGATCACCCGCCGTCACATAGGGCATCAAAGCCTTACGACCTTCCGAAGACAATCGCTCAAAGCATGGTTTAATTCTCATTATGATTTCTCCATCAATGCTTAGAACGAAAGTCCATCAATTTCAGCCACAGTATGAATATCCTTGTCGCCCCGACCAGACAGGTTGACAAGAATAATCTGATCTTTCTCCATGGTTGGAGCCAGTTGCTCAACAAAAGCCAGGGCATGAGAACTCTCAAGAGCCGGCATAATACCTTCCATACGTGTCAGGCTTCTGAATGCAGCCAAAGCCTCATCGTCTGTTACGCAGGGATATTCAGCACGACCGACAGATCTGAGATGACTGTGCTCGGGGCCTACTCCCGGGTAATCCAAACCAGCCGATACTGAATAGCTTTCAGTTATCTGACCATCGTCGTCACACATCAGGAAACTGCGCTGCCCCTGGAAAACGCCCTGCCTCTCTCCAGACATTCTTGCAGCATGCTCTCCAGACTCAACACCGTGACCACCGGCTTCAACACCGTAGATTTTGACGTCTTCATCCTGCAGAAATTCGTAGAATAATCCCATAGCGTTGGAGCCACCACCTACACAGGCCACCAGAGCATCGGGCAGACGCCGGGTCATTTCCAGACATTGCCTGCGAGCTTCACGACCAATAACACTCTGAAAATTACGCACCATTTCCGGATACGGATGAGGACCACAAACCGTTCCCAGAATATAAAAGGTTTCTTCCGGACGGGTCACCCAGTCACGGAGTGCTTCGTTGATAGCATCTTTCAATGTTTGAGAGCCACTCTCTACCGGCACAACTGTGGCCCCAAGCAGCTTCATCCGATAAACATTCAACGCCTGACGTTTAACGTCTTTGGCACCCATGTAAACGATACACTCCAGACCCAGCCTCGCGGCAACCGTGGCGGTAGCTACACCATGCTGACCTGCACCGGTTTCGGCAATGATCCTCTTTTTACCCATGTGTTTGGCCAGCAGCGCCTGACCAATTGCATGATTGATCTTGTGGGCACCGGTATGATTCAGATCTTCACGCTTCAGGTAGATTTGTGCACCACCGAGACTTTCAGACCAGCGCTCAGCATGATAGAGCGGTGAGGGCCTGCCTACGTAATGAGCCAGATCACGGTCAAAATCAGCCTGAAAATCGGGGTCATTCCAAAGCTTCTTGTAGGTCAATTCCAGCTCTTCAAGAACACACATGAGTGTTTCTGCAACATAGCGTCCACCAAAACGACCAAAATGACCGGATTCATCCGGCAGCTCGTGCAACTTTTTATAATCCAGAGTCTTATAATCTACAGTCATTGTTTTACCGCCTCGACAAAGGCTTTCATCTTTTCGGGGTCTTTGCCCCTGTCATTCTCTACACCACTGCTGACATCGACAGCAAAGGGCGCAACCTGTTCTATGGCTTGCGAAACGTTCTCAGGATTCAGACCACCCGCCAGAATAACGGGCTTATCCAGACTGTCCGGTATCAATTGCCAGTCAAAAGCCTCACCGGTTCCGCCGGGTATACCTTTACGATAAGAATCCAGAAGCAGACCACAGGCACCGGGATAAGCGGCAGCACTTTCCTCAACAGACGTCCCGGGACGTACTCTGAGTGCCTTGATATATCTTCTTCGCCATCGCTCACACTCCTGATCGGTCTCATTGCCGTGAAACTGCAACAGATCCAGCGGGACGTGATCCAGAACCTCCCGGATAACGGATTCCTCAGCATCAACAAACAAACCCACCAGGGTGATAAAAGGTGGGATTGCCGTGGCAATTTCTCGAGCCTTACGGACGGTCACAAACCGCTTGCTGGGCGCATAAAACACCACACCCAGTGCATCAGCACCCGCATTAACCGCTTCCAGCGCTTCTTCTACAGAGGTGACTCCACAGACCTTGATCCGAGTCTTCAACGATACCTCTCCTAATGCCTATAGCTGATAAAGAACGCCAATAGCATTCGATGACAGCGAACTCTCCCGATCATCAGACAAACCGGTTCAATAAGGTTTCTATGATGAGTAAGCGATGGGAGTCATTGAACAGGATGCTTCCATACAGCTTCCCCCTGCAGGAGCAGGAAATGAAACAGGATCTGAAAACAGAAGGTGGATGTTAGCAGAAACAGCCGACTCTTGTCTCATACTGAAAAGACAAGAGCCAAATCAAGAGTAAAACCCACCTCAGTTCAAACGCCTGGAAGGGTATTGACCCCTAATGGACAGATTGTAATAACGACCGACAGAATCAGCAGACAGCAAATCCTGATAGACACTCTCAGGCACATCGTAATATCGATAGAGACTGTCACTAACCACAAACTCGATTTCCAGTATCCGGGCTGTTGGATCATAGCCTGCAGATGCCAGCGCCGACGAGTCTACTGGCTGCCGATCAAAGGGTAAGGTTTCCAGACTGTAGGCAACGCTTCTGATCTGGTCCTTCAAAAACTGGCCACTGGGATCACCTAAAACATAACTCATCCCAAAGCTATGGTTTTTCCAGTCGTCGCTCACAGTACTGTTTGTTACATTGGCAGGCAAAGGTCCAAAGGCAGCGCTTCTCAATACATTAATCACCAGATCATCAGAAAGCGTCAGGTATCGGGTCACACTCTGCTGATCAACCGGATGACTCAGGGATAACCTACCTGACTGGCCGGAGTCGCGACTGACACCATGCCCATCAACTTCAACTCATTCCAGGCAATACCGCCAGTCGAAGTCTGATAAACCGAACGCCAGGACTCATTGCCATAAAAGTTCCCCTGAGAATGAGCCACTAGCAGCCTGTCGGACTTAAGACTGTCCTACTGCGGTTGCAATAAATTGGTCTAAAAAT